>JBBJNO010000014.1:15876-18072 GCA_037720875.1 Luteimonas sp.
TATCTGCTCAACCACATCGAAGAACCGGTGCCGGTACTCAAGGCGCCCATCAATGGCTACCTGCCCGTCAGCCGCCACATGTTTTCGGACAAGACCGGCGACTTCATCATCAACACGCCCACCGGCGTGAATCATTTTGGCGCCATCCTCAACATCAAGGAATACGCGGAGGGCACTTACCCCGGCATCCTCAACGGGCTCAAGTACCTCGATTTCGATTACGTGGTGACGCACTCGTTCAGCCCGATGGGCCGACAGGACGCGCTCAAGGTGCTGGACCGGACCAAGGGCATGATGATTTCCTCGGGCGACAAGGCGGTGAGCCAGATCGTCGAACTCGACCATGCCATGGACCAACTCGCCTCCGGCAATTTCGTGCTCGGCGAATACCACTTCATCCTGACCCTCTACGCCGACAGTCAGGAAAAACTCGCGCAGAACATCGCCAGCGCGCGCGCCGAGTTGTCCAACGCCGGCTTCGTGTCGGCGAAGGAAGACCTGGCAGTCGTGTCTTCCTTCTATTCGCAGTTTCCCGGCAACTGGAAAAACCGTACACGCCTGGCCAACATCAGTTCGCTCAATTTCCTCGGGTTGTCGCCGCTGCATAACTTCGCGTCCGGCAAGAAGGACAACAACCCCTGGGGCGAGTGCGTCACCACGCTGCAAACCACCAACGGGCAGCCGTACTACTTCAATTTCCACGCCACGAACCCGAACGAAAACTCGCTTGGCGAGAAGGCGATCGCCAATACCATGGTCATCGGCAAGTCCGGCACCGGCAAGACGGCCCTCATCAACTTCCTGTTGAGCCAGGTGCAGAAGCTCAAACCGTCGCCGACCATTTTTTTCTTCGACAAGGACCGCGGCGCCGAAATTTTTGTGCGCGCCTGCGGCGGCAATTACCTGGCCCTGGAAAACGGCCGGCCCACCGGCTTCAATCCTTTCCAGTGCCAGCGCACCGATGGCAACGTCCAGTTCCTCGGCGATCTCGTTAAGGTGCTGGCAAACAAGCCAACCTATACCGCGCGCGAGGAGGAGGACATCTTCCGCGCCGTCGAGAACATGCTCGACACGCCCATGCACTTGCGCAACATGACCAACTTCCAGAAAAGCCTGCCCAACATGGGCGACGACGGCTTGTACTCGCGCATGCGCAAATGGACGGCCGGCAATTCGCTGGGCTGGGTGTTCGACAATCCGGTCGACACCATCGACCTGCAGAAAGCCAACATTATTGGTTTTGACTACACCGACATCATCGACAACCCCGAAGTGCGCGTGCCGGTCATCAATTATCTGTTGCACCGACTCGAAGCCCTGATCGACGGCCGTCCGCTCATCTACGTGATGGACGAGTTCTGGAAGATCCTCGACGGCAAGGGCGGCCTCAAGGAATTCGCCAAGAACAAGCAGAAGACCATCCGCAAGCAGAACGGGCTCGGCATCTTCGCAACGCAAAGCCCCGAAGACGCGCTCAAGAGCGATATCGCCGCGGCGCTGATCGAACAAACCGCCACCATGATCCTGCTGCCCAACCCCAATGCCAGCCGCGACGACTACATCAACGGCCTCAAGCTCACCGAAGCCGAATACCAAGTGGTCGTGAGCCTCGACGAGCGCTCGCGCTGCTTCCTGGTCAAGCAGGGTCATGCCTCAAGCGTCTGCCAACTCAATCTGCGCGGCATGGACGATGCGCTGGCAGTGATCTCGGCTTCCACCGATAACATCGAAATCATGCACCAAGTGCTGGACAAGCAAGCCGATGCCGCCGGCGTTTTGCCCAATGAGCTGCGGCCGGAGCAGTGGCTGGGCGAGTTCTATGCCCAGCGCAAAGGTTCGGGTAAAGGCCGAGTCGAACAAGACGCGGCGCGAGTTCGGGCTTAAGTTTCGTCAGCAATATCGAGATCAATAGTGCGGTCAAGTTGTTCCATATAGCTACAGCACATGCACCATTTTTTTGAACACAACGGAGGCGAACAACCATGTACGCGAAAAGCACCATCAAACTCCTCGCCTTGATCCTGCTGGCCGTGAGCGGTGTGGTGGCGGCGGGCGCCGCCAATGCGCAAGCCGTCGTCACCGATCCTGCCCACACGAAACTGACATTGACCGGCTGGGTCAAGGAACTGATTGCGCAGGGACAGCAGTACAGCAAGCAGATCCAGCAATACCAGAAGCAGGTGCAGTCGTATCAAC
>JBBJNO010000217.1:0-4506 GCA_037720875.1 Luteimonas sp.
GCACCAGCAATGAGGTCAACGGCAGCGACGCCACCAGTGCGCCCAGCCAGCCGCTGCGTTTTGCAACGGCCGTCGCCACCAACACCACAGCGACCGTGATCACCAGCTTGAGCAGGAACTGCAGGCTCACGGGCGGTTGAACTCAGTTCGCCTTGTGGATCGCACGCTTGTCGACCGCCATCGCGGCGTCGTGGATCGCTTCGGATAACGTCGGATGGGCGTGGCAGATGCGGGCGAGGTCGTCGGCGGAGCCGTTGAACTCCATTGTCAGCACACCTTCATGCACCAGCTCCGAGACGCCGACGCCGACCAGGTGCAGGCCGAGCACGCGATCGGTTTCCGAGTGCGCGATCACCTTGGCGAAGCCGGCCGGTTCGCCCATTGCCACGGCGCGGCCGATGGCGGCGAACGGGAAGCTGCCAGTCTTGTACGGCGTGCCATCCGCCTTGAGTTCCTGCTCGGTCTTGCCGACCCAGGCAATTTCCGGTTCGGTGTAGATCACCCACGGAATCGTGTCGTAGTTGACGTGTCCCGGCAGGCCGGAGATCAGTTCGGCGACCGCGATACCTTCCTCGAAACCCTTGTGCGCCAGCATGGCGCCGCGCACGCAGTCGCCGACTGCCCAGACGCCGTCGACGCCGGTGTGGCAGTGCTCGTCGACCTCGATGCGGCCGCGATCATCCAGTTTCACGCCCGTGCCTTCGGCGAGCAGCCCCTTGGATGCGGCCTTGCGGCCTACGGCGACGAGCAGCTTGTCGACCACGAGGGTCTTCTCGCCTTCGCCGTCGGTGTAGGTGACATGGACTTCGTTGTTGTTCTTCGCACCGGCCTTGACCTCGGTCTTGCCGACCTTGGCGCCGAGGCGGATATCGAGGCCCTGCTTCTTGAATTCCTTGAGCGCGGTCTTCCCGACTTCGGCATCGGCGAGCGCGAGGAAATCGGGCAAGGCTTCGAGGATCGTGACTTCGGCGCCGAGGCGCTTCCATACGCTGCCCAGTTCCAGGCCGATCACCCCCGCGCCGATCACACAGAGGCGCTTCGGCACGGCGGTGAAATCGAGGCCACCGATGTTGTCGACTATCGCGTCACCATCAAACTTCGCGAATGGCAGTTCGATCGAATCCGAACCGGCCGCCAGGATCACGTTGCTGCCCTCGAGTTCGACTTCGCTGCCGTCGTGCTGCTTGATCTTGACGACGTTGCCGGGGTGCAGCACGCCGAAGCCGTAGTACGGCGTGATCTTGTTGGCCTTGAACAGCATCGCGATGCCGCCGGTGAACTGCTTCACGATCTTGTCCTTGCGACCGATCATGGTGCCGACATCGATACCAGGGTCCTTGGCGCTGATGCCGTGCTCACCGAACAGGTGCTGCAGGTTCCAGAACTGGCGCGAGGAATCCAACAGTGCCTTCGACGGAATGCATCCCACGCGCAGGCAGGTGCCACCGAGTGCGGGCTTGCCGTCCTTGCCAAGCGCGGCGTCGATGCAGGCGACCTTCATGCCGAGCTGCGCGGCGCGGATCGCGGCGTGGTAGCCGGCGGGGCCGGCGCCGATGACGACTACGTCGAATTGTTCTGCCATGGAATATGAGTCCTGTCGTGTGCGGGACTCGGGACTTGGGACCTGGAACCCGCAACAGCAGCAGCTGCACGCCCGAAGTCCTCGCGTATTGCTTTGCCGAGTCCCGAGTCCCGAGTCCCGAGTCCCGGCCTTGATTACATCCCCAGCAGCATCCGATGCGGGTTCTCGAGCTGGTTCTTGATATCCACCAAAAACAGCACCGCGTCCTTGCCATCGATGATGCGGTGGTCGTAGCTCAGCGCGATGTACATCATCGGCGCGGCAATGACGGTGCCGCCTTCGACGATCGCGCGTTCCTTGATCGCGTGCATGCCGAGGATCGCACTCTGCGGCGGATTGACGATCGGCGTGGACATCAGCGAACCGAAGGTGCCGCCATTGGTGATGGTGAACGTGCCGCCTTGCAGGTCTTCCAGTGCCAGTTTGCCGTCGCGCGCCTTGGTGGCGTATTCGGCGATGCCTTTCTCTATTTCGGCGAACGACATGCGTTCCACATTGCGCAACACCGGCGTCACCAGACCCTTTTCGGTCGACACCGCGATCGAGATGTCGGTGTAGCCGTGGTAGATGACGTCGCTGCCATCGACCGAGGCATTGACCACGGGATGGCGCTGCAGTGCATTGGCCGCTGCTTTGGCGAAGAAGCTCATGAAGCCGAGCTTGATGCCGTTGTTCTTCTCGAACGATTCGCCGAGTTCCTTGCGCATCGCCATGACCTTGCCGAGGTTGACTTCGTTGAACGAGGTCAGCATCGCGATGGAGTTCTTCGACTGCATCAGGCGTTCGGCGATGCGGGTGCGGATGCGGGTCATCGGCACGCGTTCTTCCGGACGCGCGCCGCCTGAAACACCTGCGGTCTTGCCGCTGGCGTAGTTGACGAGATCTTCCTTGGTGACGGCGCCCTTGCGTCCGGTGCCTTCGACTTGCGTCGGATCGATGTTTTCCTTGACGGCGGTGAAGCGTGCGCCGGGGGGGAGTTCGGTCGAGGCAGGTTTGATCGCCGTCGGAGGTGCTGCGGGCGTCGGGGTTGGAGCCCCTCCTACAGGTGCGGCGGCTTTTGTGGGAGCGGCTTCAGCCGCGACGGGTGCAGGCGTTGCAGCGGCCACTGCACCTTCCTCGATGATCGCCAGCACCTGCTGGCTGGTCACCGTGGCACCGACCTCGAATTTGATTTCCTTCAACACCCCATCGACGGGCGAGGGCACTTCCAGCACGACCTTGTCCGTTTCCAGATCGACGAGATTCTCGTCGCGCTTGACGGCATCGCCGGCTTTCTTGTTCCAGCTCGCGATGGTCGCGTCGGAAACGGATTCCGGCAGTACCGGCACTTTGACTTCGATGGCCATGATTGGCGTCCTAACCGCGAGTTGGATGGAGGATGATTGTTCGACCGCAAGTCATTCGGCTGCAGGCTTGCCGACCAGCAGATTGACCAGCGCATCGGCGACGAGTTGCTGCTGTTCGATGACGTGGTCGTTGAAATGGCCCACCGCTGGCGCAGGCGAACGCGCGCGCCCGGTGTAGTGCAGTTTCTGGTTCGGCTGTAGACAGGTCACCAAGTGGTGCTGGATCTGGTACCACGCGCCCTGGTTCTGCGGTTCTTCCTGACACCAGACCACATCGGTCGCCTTGTTGTAACGCTTGAGCTCAGCGGTGAGTTGCGCACGCGGGAACGGATACAACTGTTCCGCGCGCAGCAATGCGACGTCGGTAAGCTTCTGCTTCTGCGCTTCACCGAGCAGGTCGTAATAGACCTTGCCGGAACACACCACCACCCGCTTGACCTTCTTCGCATCGGCGGTGGGATCGCCGATCAGATGCTGAAATTCACCATTGGCCAGTTCGTCGAGCGACGACACCGCCAGCTTGTGGCGCAACAAGGATTTCGGCGTCATCACCACCAGCGGCTTGCGCGTCTTCATGCGCATCTGCCGGCGGATCATGTGGAACATCTGCGCCGGCGTGGTCGGCACGCAGACCAGCATGTTCTCGAGTGCGCACAGTTGCAGGAAACGTTCGAGGCGCGCCGAGCTGTGTTCCGGGCCTTGCCCTTCATAACCGTGCGGCAGCAGCAGCACCAAGCCGCACAGGCGCTGCCATTTGGCTTCGCCCGATGACAGGAACTGGTCGATGACCACCTGCGCGCCATTGGCAAAATCGCCGAACTGCGCTTCCCAGATGTCGAGCGTGCCGGGATCGGCCGTCGAGTAACCGTACTCGAACGCCATCACCGCTTCCTCGCTGAGCAGCGAGTCGACGATCTCGGCGTCCTCAGCATCCTCCACCAGTTGCCGCAACGGCAGGTAGTACTGGTCGGTCTTCTGGTCATGCAGCACGGCGTGGCGATGGAAGAACGTGCCGCGGCCGCTGTCCTGTCCGACCAGGCGCAACTTGCTGCCTTCATCGAGGATCGTGGCGTAAGCGAGGTTCTCGGCGAAGCCCCAGTCGCCGGGGACTTCACCGGCGCCCATCTTGCGGCGGTCCTCGTAGATCTTCGCCACACGCGGATGCAACACGATCTCGGCCGGGATCGTGTTGATCGCCTGCGCCAGTTGATCAAGCTTGGCGCGCGCAACTTTTGTATCGACCGGGTCGGAAAGTTTGCCCGACAGGTAATTCGCCCAGTTGATGGTGAACTCGTCCGGCTTGACGGTCGCAAGTTCGGTGGTGACTTCGCCGGCATCGAGCTTGTTGCGATAGTTGTCGACGACCTCCTTTGCATCGTCCGCCTGCAACGTGCCGGCAGCGATCAGGCGTTCCGCATACAACTCGCGCGTCGTCTTGTGCGCGCGGATGGTCTGGTACATCAGTGGCTGCGTCGCGGCCGGTTCGTCGGCCTCGTTATGGCCGTGGCGGCGGTAGCACACCAGGTCGATGACGACATCCTTGCCGAAGCGCTGGCGGAAGTCGTAAGCCAGTTCGGC
>JBBJNO010000218.1:0-4502 GCA_037720875.1 Luteimonas sp.
TCGATGCCGTTGTGAACCATCTTCACGAAGTGGCCGGCGCCACTCGGCCCGCAGTGCAGATAGCCCTGATCGGCGGTGCCGCCGAGCTTCTCCCGCCCCGGCGTGGGCGTGATGTCGCCTGCGCCGGGCGCCAATGCCTTGAAGATCGGGTCCAGCCGCTGCACCGCTGCCTTGTCGCCTCCAATCATGAGGCTGTAGCCGCGCTCCAGCCCGAGCACGCCGCCACTGGTCCCGACGTCCAGATAGTGGATGTCCTTCGCGGCCAGTTCCTTTGCGATCCTGATGTCCTCGACATAGTAGGAATTGCCGCCGTCGACCAGGGTGTCGCCAGCCTCCAGGTGCGGCAGGAGATCCTGGATGAGCTGTTCAACGAATGCGCCGGGCACCATCATCCAGATCGCTCGCGGCGACTGCAGCTTGCCGACCAGATCCTCCAGCGAGGAGGCGCCGACGGCCTTCTTTTTCGTCAGCTCCTTGACGGCGTCGGGAGACTTGTCGAACACCACGCATTCGTGGCCTCCCTGTAGCAGGCGCAGCGTCATGTTCGCACCCATCCTTCCCAGACCGATCATTCCGATTTGCATGCTTGTCTCCTGCTTGAGCGTTGATTGACCGGCGTCGTCGAGCTGGATTGCCGGCGACCGGTTGCGCGTATCTGAGTATCGCCATGTCCACCCGCGTGCGGCGAGGTTTCCCAGAGGCGAAATCCCCCCAGGAACGCATTGGCGTTGTCGCCGGCGCGGCAGCCGGGCGGCAGTGGCTTGAGCTTCTTCACGTTGCCACCGCCCAGCACCACCTCGTCGGGCTGCATGGCCGCCGACAGCAGGGCGACCACGTCGGCCACGTGCCTGCGCCATTTGCCTTTGCCCCGGCTCTCCAGGGAGGCATCCCCGACGTAGTCTTCGTAAGTAGACTTGCGGTAGGGCAGGTGGGCCAGTTCCATCGGCACGATGGTGCCGTCGACGACCATTGCCGAGCCAAGCCCGGTTCCCAGTCCCAGGAACAGCATTATTCCGCCCTCGTAGCTGCCCAGTGCCTGCATCGCGGCATCGTTGATGAGCCGGACCGGACGCTGGAATGCGGATTCGAAATCGAAGCCGACCCAGCCGGGCGCGAGGTTCGGCGGGTCTGCCGTGGGCGCACCGTGCGACACCGGGCCGGGATACCCGATCGCGACCACATCGCAGGTCCAGTCGCCCATCCTCTTCCGTACCCCGGCCACCATTTGTGCGGCGGTCATGTCCGATCCGGAGGGAAACTTTCGCGGTTTCGTCTGGCCGGTGACCAGGAATTTTATGTGGGACCCTCCGACATCGACCACGAGTACGTTCATCGGGAAATTCCTATGTTCCGGCAGGCGCGGGCCTGCACGAGGCTCAACGGGTAAACGGGTAAACGGCCACGGCAGGCGCGGGCGTGGTCTGGTCCAGGCATGCTCACCAGCGTGCCAGGCGGCGCAGGATCGATCGCACGGTGGGCGTCAGGCGCGTCCGGTTGTAGGCATCGGCGGCCTTGCGGATCGCCTCGGCCTGGGTCGGGTAGGCATGGATCACGCGCGACAGGGTGCGCAGTCCGATCCCGGCGACCATCGCCAATGTGATTTCGTTGATCATGTCGCCGGCACGGCGGGCCACGATCGTCGCGCCGATGATGTGGTCGGTGCCTTCCCTGATGTGGATCTTGACGAAGCCGGCCTCCTCGTTGTCGGCGATGGCGCGATCCACGTCATGCATCGGAATGGTGAAGGTCTTGACCGGGATGCCCAGCTCGTGTGCCTGTTGCACGTACAGGCCCACGTGGGCGATCGCTGGATCGGTGTAGGTGCACCAGGGAATCTTGAGTCGGCTCACGCGCTGGCGGCCGAAGAACAGCGCGTTCTGCACCACGATACGTGCCGACGCATCCGCGGTATGGGTGAACTTTTCGTCCATGCCGACGTCGCCTGCAGCAAAGATGCGACGGTTGCTGGTGCGCAGAAAATCATCGACGCGGATGCCGCTCTTCTCGTCGTATTCCACACCGGCGGCCTCAAGATCCAGGTCTTGGACATTGGGCCGGCGACCGGTGCCAGTGAGAATCGCGTCGACCTCCACCGTGCTCTGGTGATCGTCGCTGACCAGATCGACGAGCTTGTTGCCGTTCTCCACCCGCACCTTCACGGCGCGGGTATTGAGCCGCACCTCGATGCCATCGCGTGCGAAGGCGTCGGACAGGAGCTGAGCGGCATCGCGTTCCTCCCGGGGTAGGAACAGCGGCCAGTTCTGGGCGATGATGGTTTTCGATCCCAGACGGCAGAACGCCTGCGCCATCTCGCAGCCCAGCGGGCCACCGCCAATAACCAGCAGCCGGGGCGGAAGTCGGGTGAGATTGAACACGGTTTCGTTGGTCAGGAATCCCGCCTCCACCAGCCCGGGAATCGAGGGCGTGTCGGGCCGTGACCCGGTGGCGATCATCGCTTTCCTGAAGCGCAGTTCCAGCCCGTCGACGCTGAGCGTGTCGACCCCGGTAAAACGCGCATGACCGAAGAACACGTCCACGCCGGCCTTGACCAGCCTTTGGGCTGAGTCGACCCGGCTGATACGCGCGCGGACACCACGCACCCGCTCCATCGTCGCTTCGAAGTCGACCTGGATGTCGTCGGGCACTTGCCCTCCGTACTGACGTGCATTGCGCATTCCGGCATACAGATGCCCGGTCCTGATGAGGGCCTTGGACGGAATGCAGCCCACGTTCAGGCAGTCGCCCCCGAGCAGGTTCCGCTCGATCAGGGCAACGCTGGCACCCAGTGCCGCGGCAGCGTGCGCCGCGACCAGACCAGCGGTGCCGCCACCGATGACGACCAGGCCATAGCATTTCGCCGGTGTCGGGTTTCGCCACTGCGGCGGATGCACGTTCTCCAGCCGCGTTCGCTCATGCGCATCCTGCGGCGGTGCGGTGGGGATGGTGCGACCGTCCTGCTTCGGCTTTGTCGGCGTCGCTGTGCTCATAACCAGCCACCCCGGAATCCCGCGTTGCGTAGTCCGTTTCGTACATGCGGGCAATCGCGCATCAACTGCCACAACAGCCCGCTGCGGTGGTTCTCAATCATCATCACCACGATGCCCTGATCCAGTCCATAGCTGCCTGCAGACACCCATGCGGGTTCGCCGGCATCGGCCAGGGAGGGATTGAAGCTGCTCGCAAACTGTTGAGAGGGCAGCATCTCGGGGTAACGCCCCAGCATGTTCCGTGTCGCGGCAAGAACGACATCCGGTGCGAACGGCAACGAAGCGAGCACGCCCCAGCCGGAGAGGCTGCCGTCGTCCGGGCCGTAGGGCACACCTCGGGCGGCATACCCGAAGAGTCTTGGTGGCTTGCCGGTGCCGGTGCCGTGGCAGGACTCGCCGTTGGGGCCATCGCAGGCGGTCAAACCCCAGCAGTCGGCGTCATAACCTGCCAGTTGCAGCGGGTTGCGTCGGGTGTACTCGCGCTGGATCAGCGTGGCGCGACGGCTGTTCTCGAAATAGTCGCAGTTCTTCTCCCGCATGAAGCTGTCACGGATGCCGCGAAAATCGATCCATGCATGCGAGAACTGGTGGATGAACAGCGGGCCGGCATAGAGAAAGTCGTAGCCGTAGAGGTTTTCCCACTGATAGGTTTTCGTCCAGGCATGGAAGCAATGGGTGCCTGAAGGCAACGGGTGGGTCGGCGAGCCCAGCGCCAGCACGTACAGGATGATTGCCTCGCTGTAGCCGTCCCATCCGTAGTTCAGGAACCCGCACTCGGGTTTCCAGCCCATCTTGATGGTCTGCTCGCCGCCCTGCGACCACGGCCAGTCGACACGCAGATACAGCTCCTGCGCGATGGCGCGCAGCTCCGCTTCATCGGTGTCGTCGGCGCAGAAGTAGCGGCTCGCGGCCAGCATCCCGGCGATAAGCAGTGCGGTGTCGATCATCGACAGCTCCGAACGCCACATGCGGGCGCCCGTCTGCATGTCCAGGAAGTGGTAATAGAAACCTTTGTAACCGGTCGCCAGTTCGGCTTCGCTCTGCTCGCTGTCGCGGAAGAAGCGCAAGGCCGCCAGGGTGAGCCGAACTGCGTCAGCACGCGGCATCCAGCCGCGTTCCACCGCGACCGGATAGCACGTAAGCGCAAAACCGACCACTCCAATGCTGGCAGGCGAGCCCTCGCGCGAGGTGTCGGCCACCAGCCCGTTGGCGGGATTGACCGTCTGCAGGAAATAGGCGAATGCCGCGCGTTGCAGACTGTCGAGCAGTTGCTCGTCGGAGCACGCGAGCATGTCTTCGCCGATGGTGGAAAGCTGGTTCATCGCTTCGAATGCCTGCTGCGTGCTGTCTGCGGATACCGGGCGATGTTGCCGCTTGCGTGAGCCTCACGCATCGCATGAGCGCAAACCGCGCCGGTCATCGGGCGGACGCGCATCGCATCCGATAAGCATGGGTGGATGTCATTGAACCTCCTAGTGCAAGACGGAACAGCTTCTCTGGCGACTCTAACCGCAG
>JBBJNO010000219.1:0-3003 GCA_037720875.1 Luteimonas sp.
CCTGCAGACCGGCCAATCCGTCTGGCGCCACGAATCCGAAGCGCGCATCAGCGGTGGTCCCGGTGCAGGCGAAGGCCTGGTCGTGGTTGGCAGCCTCGATGGCGATGTCATCGCGCTTGATGCCGCGACCGGCGCCGAAAAATGGAAGGCCAAGGTCAGCAACGAAGTCATCGCCGCACCCGCCATCGGCAACGGCATGGTGTTCGTGCGTTCCAACGATGGCCGCGTCACCGCCTTCGATGCCGCCAGCGGTGAGCGCCGCTGGTTCTCCAGCCACGAGTTGCCCGCACTCACCGTACGCGGTAACGGCGCGCCGACGCTGGGCCCGGGTTATGTCTTCATCGGCAACGACGACGGCAGGGTGATCGCCTTGTCGATGACCGACGGCAGCCAGCTGTGGGACGTCCCGGTTGCGCAGCCCGAAGGCCGTAGCGAACTCGATCGCATTTCGGACGTGGATGGCAGTCCCGTCCTGGTCGATACCACCCTTTACGCCAGCAGCTTCAAGAAGCAGACCATCGCCATCGACGCGCCCAGCGGACGTCCGCTGTGGGTCAAGGACAGCGGCGGTGTCGGCGGCGTCGGCGTGGGCAGCGATCGCCTCGCCGTGGCCGATACGGCAGGCACGGTCTGGGGGCTGGATCGCGCAACGGGTAGCGCGCTCTGGTCGCAGCCGATCCTGGCGCGACGCCTGTTGACGGCGCCGGCGGTGCAGGGCAACTACGCGGTCGTCGGCGATTACGACGGGTACCTGCATTGGCTCAAACTCGACAACGGCGAAGTCGCGGCGCGTGCGCGCATGGGTGGCAAGGCCATCAAGGCGCAGCCGGTGGTCGTCGACGGCATCCTGGTCGCGCAAAACACCAACGGCGAGTTGTCCGCCTTCCGCCTGGGCCAGTAATCCATGCTGCCGCTGATCGCCCTGGTCGGTCGGCCCAATGTCGGCAAATCCACGTTGTTCAATGCGCTGACGCGCAGTCGCGATGCGCTGGTCCACGACCAGCCCGGCGTCACCCGTGACCGCAACTACGGCGTCTGCCGTCTCGAAGAAGAGCGGCCGTTCGCAGTCGTCGATACCGGCGGCATCGCCGGCATCGACGAGGGCCTCGCTGGTGCGACCGCCAAGCAAGCGCGTTCAGCAGCGGAGGAAGCGGATCTCGTATTGTTCATCGTCGATGGCCGCGAAGGTCCTTCGACACTCGATGACGACATCCTGCGCTGGCTACGCAAGGCCGCCCGCCCGACGGTGCTGATCGTCAACAAGGTCGACGGTCTGGACGCACAAGCGGCGACGACCGAATTCGCGCGCTACGGGTTCAGCGAGATCATCCCGATTGCGGCGGCGCATCGCCAAGGCATCGATGACGTCCTCGAATATGTCCTCGCGCACCTGCCCAGGGACGGCGATACCGAAATCCTCGACAACGATCCTGAACGCGTCCGCATCGCCTTTGTCGGCCGCCCGAACGTCGGCAAGTCCACGCTGGTCAACCGGATCCTCGGCGAGGAGCGGATGATCGCCTCCGAAGTGCCGGGGACCACGCGCGATTCGATCTCGGTCGACCTGGAGCGTGACGGGCGCAAGTACCGGTTGATCGACACGGCGGGCCTGCGCCGCCGGGCGCGCGTCGAGGAAGCCGTCGAGAAGTTTTCGGTGTTCAAGACATTGCAGGCCATCGAGCAATGCCAGGTCGCGGTGATCATGCTCGACGCGACCGAAGGCGTGACCGACCAGGACGCAACTGTGCTCGGCGCCGTGCTGGATGCAGGCCGCGCATTGGTCGTTGCCGTCAACAAGTGGGATGGACAGACCGATTACACGCGCCAGCAGACCGAATCGTTGCTGTCGCGCAAGCTGAGTTTCGTGGAATGGGCTGAAACCGTGCGTATTTCCGCGCTGCATGGTTCGGGTCTGCGCGAACTGTTCAAGGCCATCCATCGCGCGCACGCGTCTGCAACGCACGAGTTCAGCACGGCGGATGTCACCAAGGCCGTCGAAATCGCCTACGAAACCAATCCGCCGCCGGTCGTACGCGGCCATATCCCGAAGCTGCGCTACGCGCATCCGGGCGGCGCCAATCCGCCGACCTTCATCGTCCACGGCACGCGCTTGAAGGCGTTGTCGGAAACCTACCGCCGCTACCTCGAAAACTTCTTCCGCAAGCGCTTCAAGCTGGTCGGCACGCCGATCAAGTTCGTTTTCAGGGAAGGCGAGAATCCGTACAAGGACAAGAAGAACGTCCTGACCGATCGGCAGGTCGCCAAGAAGCGCCGCCTGATCCGCCACGTCAAGAAAGGCAAGTGACGCATTGGCCCGCGCGCAGCGCGGCTTTGCCAATGCGTCATCCCCGCGCAGGCGGGGATCCAGCGTTTGATTTTGATGGGAGCCCGCGCAGCGCGGCTTTGCCAATGCGTCATCCCCGCGCAGGCGGGGATCCAGCTTTTGACTTGAAAGGACCCGCGCAGCGTGGGATTTTCGTCACGGCCCAGACATGAAGCACCGAGAGTCAAAGCAACGACATGCAGGCTTCGCATGAATCCATCGCCGTCTTCCCGAGCGTAACGCTTGGCATCCTTGCGGGTGGTCAAGCAACCAGACTTGGCGGTATCGAGAAGGCGTGGTTGCAAAGCGACGGTATCCCGCATGTACTCCGGCTGCGCGATGTATTCGCTACCCAGGTCAAGGCAATAGCCGTCAGTGCCAACCGCAACCTGTCGCGTTACACGCAACATGGCTTGCAAACAGTGCCCGATCACATCGCCGATGTCGGCCCACTCGCCGGAGTCGATGCGCTCCTGGCGATGTGCCAGACGCCGTGGCTGCTGACGCTTCCGGTCGATATCGTGGCAGTGCCGGCCGATCTGCTCGAACGGCTGGCCGCAAACGGGCAGGGCACATTCGCGCAAGATGATGACGGCCCGCAGCCGTTGATCGCGTTGTGGCCTGTTGCGAAGACCAGAGGTGCCATCGCAAGGGCTCTGGCATGCAATGCACATGCAGTG
>JBBJNO010000219.1:3013-4485 GCA_037720875.1 Luteimonas sp.
AGTGCATGAACTCCAGGGCCGGCTTGACATGTCAGCGACACGCTTTGAAGGTTTCCGTTTCGGTAACCTCAATACGGCCGAGGATCTTGATGCCGCAGGCGTTACGCTGGGAAACCCTGAAAAGCCCGCTCGTATTGACGAGAAACAACCGTTGGAATGACGGAGCCAGGCATATCTTCACCAAGTCCATAGCGTCACCAAGCCAATGACCGAATTTCCCACCCGACTTTTTTTCGACGACGCTCTCACGATCGTCAGCAATACCGCGGCCGCAAATCGCTTGCCGCTCGAAACCCTCGCGCTCTCCCGGGCACACGGCCGCATCCTCGCCCAGGACGTGATCGCGTCGATGCCGCTGCCTTCCTTCGACAACAGCGCGATGGATGGATTCGCGTTCCGGCGCGCGGATATCGGATCAGGCGAAACCGCCTTGCGTCTGGGCGGGGAGCAGTTCGCCGGACGCGCGCTTGGCCTTGCATGCGGGGAGGGTGAATGCATCCGTATCACGACGGGCGCGCCGATGCCTGCATCCGCCGATACCGTGGTCATGAAGGAACGCGTTCGTGTCGAAGGCGACCGCGTCTTCATTCCCGGCGACATCAAGCCTGGCGCCCATGTTCGCCGCGCTGGCGAGGACGTCCGGATCGGCGATGAAGTGTTGAAGGCCGGCATCGTGCTGGCACCCGCACGCATCGCCCTCACCGCATCGCTCGGCGTCGACTCTCTGGAAGTCTCGCAGCGCCCAACCGTCGCCGTCTTCACCACCGGCGACGAACTGGTCGAACCCGGCATGCCTTTGCAATCTGGCGAGATCTACAACTCCAATCGCGAGTTGCTGATGGGGCTGCTGCGCGCGGACGGCCTTGAGCCCACCGCATGGCCGACCTTGCCCGATGATCCCGCACGTCTCGCATCGATGCTGCGCGATGCCGCGGGCGCATTCGATGTCGTCATCACCTGCGGTGCGGTGTCCGCGGGCGAAAAAGATCACATCCCGGCACTGTTGGTTCGCGACGGTCGCATGCATTTCTGGAAAGTGATGATGAAACCCGGGATGCCATTGCTGTTAGGCCAACTCGATCGCGCGCAATTCCTCGGACTGCCCGGCAATCCCGTCTCCGTGTTCGCGACGTACCTCACGCTTGGCCGCGCCTTGCTTGACGGTATGCAGGGTCGTAGCGAGCCGCGCCCGACCTATTTCGCAAGACTCGCAACACCGTGGCGCAAGACGCACGAACGCCGCGAATTCCTGCGCGGCCAGCTCGGCTGGCAAACGGATGGCACGCTGTCGGTGCAACCCAATCCCGCCGACGGCTCCCATCGCATGCGTGCCGCGGCCGACAGCGATGCCTTGATCGTGCTGCAGGAAGGCGTTCACGACTACGCTGCGGGCGCCATCGTCGAGGTCTTGCCTTATTAAGGAGAGTCTGAATAAAAGACTGTGCTGTCCGCAAAGGACGCGAAGGACGCAA
>JBBJNO010000220.1:0-4484 GCA_037720875.1 Luteimonas sp.
AACGGGCCGCCGGCAAATCGCCAGTCACAAGATGGCCCATTGCGTCAGTCGAGGCCGCTGCAAGCTACGCGCCCGCCTCCGGGCGCATGTACGGGAACAGCAGCACATCGCGGATGGAGGCCGAGTCGGTGAACAGCATCACCAGGCGGTCGATGCCGACCCCAAGCCCACCGGTAGGCGGCAAACCGACTTCCAGCGCGCGGATGTAATCGGCATCGAAGTGCATGGCTTCGTCGTCGCCACTGTCCATCGCCGCAACCTGCGCACGGAAACGCGCGGCCTGATCCTCGGGGTCGTTCAACTCGGAAAATCCATTGGCGATTTCCTTGCCGCCGATGAACAACTCGAAACGATCGGTGATGCCGGGGTCGGTGTCGGATTCGCGCGCCAGGGGCGAGACTTCGACCGGGTAATGGGTGATGAAAGTTGGCTGGACCAATCCTTCCTCGACGGTCTTCTCAAAGATTTCCAGCAGCAGCTTGCCCCAGCCGTAAACCGGCTTCACACCGATCTTGAGCCGCGCGCAATGTGCGGCCAGCGCATCGCGATTGCGGCAATCGGCAGCGCTGATGGCGGGGTTGAGTTCACGCACCGCTTCTTCCAGTTTCCAGCGCCGGAAACGTGGGGTCAGATCGATGGCATTGCCTTCCCACGACAATGCCGTGGTGCCGATGGTGTCCTGCGCGGCGTCGCGAATCATGGATTCGGTGAGGTCCATGATCTCGTCGTAGGTCGCATAGGCCTCGTACAACTCGAGCATGGTGAACTCGGGGTTGTGGCGCGTGCTGACGCCCTCGTTGCGGAAATTGCGGTTGATCTCATAGACGCGCTCGAAACCACCAACCACCAGGCGCTTGAGATACAGCTCCGGCGCCACCCGCAGATACAAGTCGAGACCGAGGGCGTTGTGATGGGTCATGAACGGCTTGGCCGTGGCGCCGCCGACCATGTAATGCATCATCGGCGTCTCGACTTCCAGGAAGCGGCGCGCGTCGAGCCAGCGTCGCATCGCAGCGATGATCTTCGAGCGCTTGACGAAGACATCGCGCGCCTCGGGCGTGACGATCAGATCGACATAGCGCTGCCGGTAGCGTTGCTCGACATCACTGAGTCCGTGCCACTTGTCCGGCAACGGCCGCAAGGATTTTGTCAGCAGGCGCAATACATCGGCCTTGACCGACAACTCGCCGGTCTTGGTACGCATCAAGGGACCTTCGGCCCCGACGATATCGCCGATGTCCCAGCCCTTGAACGCATCGTAGCTGTCACCGAGCGTGGCCGATTGCAGGAACAACTGGATGCGTCCGCTGACGTCCTGGATGGTGACGAAACTCGCCTTGCCCATCACCCGCTTGGCCAGCAGACGTCCCGCAAGCGCGACGCGGCGGCCACTGGCTTCAAGCGCTTCGGACGTCCAGCGTTCGGCATCGGCGTACTCGTCCTGCAAATCGCCGGCATGATCGGTACGACGGAAATCATTCGGAAACGCGATGCCCTGCCCGCGCAACGCGGTCAATTTGCCCCGGCGCTCGGCGATCAGGCTGTTCTCGTCGATGGGCGGCTGCACAGGGGGAATAGCGTCGGTCATTGGCTCGGATCGTTGATGGATATTTGTAGGAGCGCACCTGGGCGCGATGGCGCTTTACCGATACGCCCCATCGCGCCCAAGCGCTCCTGCAGATAGCGGAGCATTACACGGCGTCGATACGCTTGGAACCCGCCTGCAGGCCCGACTTCAGACTCGCTTCGACGAATTCGTCGATATCACCGTCGAGCACCTTCTGCGTGTCGGTACGTTCGATGCCGGTGCGCAGATCCTTGATGCGTGATTGATCCAGCACATAGCTGCGAATCTGGCTGCCCCAGCCGATATCGGACTTGGTCGCTTCCAGCGCATTCTTTTCGACGTTGCGCTTCTGCACTTCCAGTTCGTACAACTTGGCCTTGAGCATTTTCATCGCGGTGTCGCGATTCTGGTGCTGGCTGCGACCGGTCTGGCAGGCCGCCACGGTGTTAGTGGGGATGTGGGTGATGCGCACCGCGGATTCGGTCTTGTTGACGTGCTGGCCGCCCGCGCCTGACGAGCGATACACGTCTGTGCGCAGGTCGGCCGGATTGATCTCGATCTCGATGTTGTCGTCGACTTCGGGCGAGACGAACACCGAAGTGAACGACGTGTGGCGGCGGTTGTCGGAATCGAACGGCGATTTGCGCACCAGCCGGTGCACGCCGATTTCGGTCTTCAGCCAACCGTAGGCGTAATCGCCTTCGACGCGGAACGTGGCTGACTTGATGCCTGCGACTTCACCCGCACTGACTTCCATCAGCTCCGCGGTCCAGCCGCGCGACTCGGCCCAGCGCAAGTACATGCGCAGCAGCATCTCGGCCCAGTCCTGCGCCTCGGTCCCGCCAGCGCCCGCCTGGATGTCGACGAAGGCGTTGGTGGCATCCATCTCGCCGGAGAACATGCGCTGGAACTCGAGTTTTTCCACTCGCAGCGCGAACTGCTCGACATCGGCAACGACAGCGTTGGCGGTACCCTCGTCGTCTTCGCTTTCCGCGAGATCGAGCAATTCGCTGGCGCCTGCAAGGCCTTCGTTCAACTCACGGATGCCGCTGACGATCTTGTCCAGCAGCGAACGCTCGCGTCCCAGCGTCTGCGCCCGCGCGGGATCGTTCCAGATCGCCGGGTTTTCGAGTTCGCGATTGACTTCTTCCAGACGCTCCTGCTTGGCATCGTAGTCAAAGATACCCCCGGAGCGAATGCAGCCGGCCACTGAGGTCAGCGATGCGCTGGCGGACGGGATTGAGTTCGATCATGTACTGGGAATCGGGTTGAGAACGGCTGCGGATTCTATCAGGCCGCCACGCGCGGGGACGCCCGGTCAAAACGACTGCATGGCAGAAGGCTCGCGTCCTTCATGGACAAGCGGGCATCGCCGCTGCCGAGTGGGTCGATTGAAGGGATGCGGATTGAAGGGATGCGATCGGGATTGACGAGATTGCGGTGCACGCCGACAAAACGGACTCAGAGGAAGTCTTGCAGCCCCGCTTCTCGGCACAGCACCGCACTCCGCTCCAGAGCGGAGCTTAGCTACGCTGCTTTCGCTGACAACCAACCAGCCACACAGAAACACATGCCCTTCCAGGTGCACTCTGCAAAAACACGGCCCCTTTCGGGGCCGTGTTGGTATTGCGTTGGACTGCGTGGATCAGAAGCGCTGTGTGTACTTGAAATACAGGAACCGGCCAATATCGAAACCGCCGTAGTAGGAGACGTTGGCGCTCGGCTGGGTGTACAGGACCGGGCCAAAGCGCTCGAACACGTTATTGGCGCCGACTGCGATCGTGGCATTCCACGGCGCTGTCCAACGGACCTGCACGTCGTTGAACGTGTTGGAACCCGACCGATTGCGGCGGGAGATGGCACTGGCGGGAGTGCCATTGGCCGCGAACGCACCAGTGGGCGCAAAGGTGATCTCGTTGCACTCGAGGTTCGGTTCGGTCGAGCCCGTGCGGACATATGTGCAGCCTTCCTTAATCGAAGAGAAGTAACGCGCAATCCAGTTGATGCCGAAGTTGCCGTACTGCCAACCGAGATTGAGGTTCGATCGAATGCGGAACGTGCTGGTGAAGCCGACATTCGAAATCGGCACCCGTGGATCATTGGTGCTGACGAAGTAATCCTTTGCGGTATAGGTACTGTTGGACGCCACGGTGAAGTTGCCGAAGTCGGTCTTGATCCGATAAGTCATATCGAAGTCGAAACCCTCGACCTTGCGGAAACCGGCGTTGCGGTTGCCGAACGACATGAAGTTGACAAAGCCAAGTACGGGATCACGTGTGAACAATGTTGGGGAACACCGGCTCTGGATACCCTGGACGAAGCAATCGTTCAATATCGTGGTCGGGGCATCCTGGACGATCGTGTCCGTGATCCGGATCTTCCACCAGTCGAGTCCGAAGTTCAGACCTTCGACAAATGTGGGGCTCCAGACCGCACCGATGGACTGGGACTTCGAGACTTCAGGGATGAGCAGGGGATTGGATCCCTGCGTAAACGCCACCGGTGTCTGCGAGTTGGGAGAACCCACTGGCACCAACCCCTGCCCCAACTGCCGATACGTGTTGGCAAGCGCACCCAAGTCACGCGCGCAGTTGGCTCGGGTGGTGGGATTGCTATTGGAACTGCCGAAGCGGGTGTCGCAGGGATCCGTGAAGAACGAGAACGTCTGCGAGCCGCCGCCGAACAGATCGGCGATGGTCGGGGCGCGGAAACCATCGTTGGCGCTGGCGCGCAGCATCAGCGAGTCGATCGGCCGCCATTTCAAACCGATCCTGTTGTTGGTGGTTTCGCCGAACGTGTCGTAGTCGGAATAGCGGCTGGCCAGAGTCAGGGTGAGTTCCTTGGCAAATGCGATGTCGGCGAGAATCGGAACCTGAAGTTCAACGTAGGCTTCATTGACATTGTATTCGCCGCGGGT
>JBBJNO010000221.1:0-4477 GCA_037720875.1 Luteimonas sp.
TGCACGGGCACGATCCGCGCCGGCAAAGGCGAGCCTTTGCAGCTCGCGCTTGATCTCGGCGTGGCCAGTACCGACGCCGTCCTGTCGCAAGGACGGGCGCGCTTCGAACTGCACCGGCAAGCATCGTCTCCGGACTTCACTTCGCTCGACCTGACACGCGTCCCTGTCGCGTGGGCGCAGGCGTTGCTGTCGCGCGCATGGCAGCAGGGGCAACTGAAATCCGGCACCGTTGGCGGGCAGCTGGATGTCACCACGCGACCCGGCACGCCGGTCCATGTCGATGGCCACCTCGACATCGCCGATGCAGCACTGGAAACGCCCGATGGCCGCATCGCCGCCGAGCATCTCGCCGGCGGTTTCGACATCGATTACCGCACACGCCAGGGCACCAGCAGCGTCGTGCTCGATGGCACGCTCGGTGGTGAAATCCTGTACGGCAATACGTTTCTCGCACTGGGCCGCCGACCGGTCGATCTGCGCATCGAGGGCACGACACGGCGTGGAACCGGATGGCAGCTGCACTCGATCCGCTGGCGCGATGGTGATGCGCTTGCGGCCGAAGGCAATGTCGGATTCTCCGCCGATGCCGCGCTGCGCGACCTCGACCTGCGCGTGCGCAGCAACGATGTCGCGCCGTTGCGAGAACGCTACCTCTCGGGTTGGTTGGGCTTGTTCGGCCTGAGCGATGTCGAACTCGCGGGCGCACTCGATGCCCGCGTCCGTATACAGGACGGCGCACTACGGGTCGCTGATGCAGCACTGCACGGTGTCGACATCCGCGATCCGAAGCACCGGTTCGCCTTTGACAATCTCGATGGCGACATCCGTTACTCGGCAGGCATTCCTGTTTCCAGTTCGCTGACCTGGGCCGGGGGTGAGCTGTACGGCCTCGAGTTCGACGCCGCGACCTTGCCCTTCGAGAGCAGCAACGGGTCGCTGCGTTTCCGTGATGCCGTGGCCATTCCCGTGTTTGGGGGCAGCCTGCGCTTCGACAACTTCATGCTGCGCCCGCCGGGCGGCGAGACGGGCATGCAGATGACATTCGGACTGACGCTGGATCGCATCGACTTCGGCAAGGTTTCCGAGGCGTTGGGCTTGCCTGCGTTTCGCGGCGAACTGAGCGGACGCATCCCGAATGCGCGCTACGCCAACGACCAGCTCGATTTCGATGGCGGCCTCACCCTCGGCTTGTTCGGTGGGCGCGTGGAGATGACGTCGCTGTCGATGGAGCGACCGTTCGGCACGGCACCGACGCTGTCGGCCGACATCGATTTCGACGACCTCGACTTGCTAGGCCTGACTGAGGTGCTGGGCTTCGGCACGATCACCGGCAAGCTCGATGGCCGCATTCATGATTTGCGCATGGTGGACTGGCAAGCGGTCGCGTTCGATGCCGACCTGCGCACCGATCGCAAACAAGGCGTGAAGCAGCGCATCAGCCAGCGCGCCGTACAGAATATTTCCAGCGTGGGTGATTCCTCCTTCGTCAGCAGCCTGCAGGGGCGTTTGATCGGCTTGTTCGACGACTTCGGTTATGCGCGCATCGGTATTTCCTGTCGGCTCGCCAACGAGGTGTGCGACATGGGTGGCGTGTCGTCGGTCGAGGCACCACGTCCGGCAGCCACGCCGCCAGACGCCCCGCGTTCACAAACGCGGGGGTTTACTATCGTCCAGGGATCAGGGCTGCCACGCCTGACGGTGGTGGGTTACAACCGTCAGGTCGATTGGCCAACCCTGGTCGAGCGACTTGCGGCAGCCAGCAAGGGCGATGTCAAGCCGGTCTTCAACTAACCAGTCACCAGGAGAGCAACATGCGTCGTTGGATGGGAATGCCGATTGCAGCCACGATCGCGTTGACCGCGTGCGTCACGATCAACGTCTATTTTCCGGCCGCCGAGGCCAAGGAAGCGGCCAAGGAGTTCGTCGAGAAAGTCATTGGCGATGAAGTGCAGCAGGCCCAGCCAAAGCCGGGCGGCGGTGGCATGGCACGCTTCGATTTCGATCCGCTGATGCTGCTCGGCATCGCACCTGCCTACGCGCAGGGACAGCCGGACATCACGCTGAAGACGCCGGCGATCCAGGCGATCCAGGGGCGGATGGCATCGCGTTTCGACAGCGCTCTGCGTGCGCATTTCGATTCGGGCGCGCTTGGGTTTACCGGCGATGGCCTGGTGGCAGTGCGGGAAGCATCGAAGATTTCCCTCGGCGATCGCGTTGGCGTGAACCAGGCGGTGGCTGAGCAGAATCGTGATGCGAAGGCGGTGTACCGCGAAGTGGCGGTGGCCAATGGCCATCCCGAATGGGAAGCGCAGATTCGCGATGTTTTCTCCAAACAGTGGGTGGAGAGTGCGCGTAGTGGGTGGTGGTATCAGTCGGGTGGCGGGTGGAAGCAGAAGTAGGGTTTTCTTCGTCCAATGAGACGTTTTTGACCGCTGAAGGCAATACACCAGTGCGCGGCGACGGCGCTTTCGGGGCGGTAGGATGTGGAGAGGCTTAGCCTCACTCAGAAATAAACCCGTCATGCCGGCTTTCGCCGGGATGACGGCGTTTTTTTGCAGAGCAGGAAAGCTAAACGCGTCTGCGACAATATCGCCCCGAAACCAGCGCTCGGAAATTCGTGGCCCGCATCGACCAAACCCCTTTTGAAGCCCACGTCACCGATTTGATCCACGACGGCCGCGGCGTTGCCCGGCGCGCCGACGGCAAGACCGTGTTTATCGCCGGCGCGCTGGCTGGTGAGCGCGTGATGGCGAAACAGATCAAGCGATCGCGCAGCTACGACGAAGCGGTCGCGGTGGACATCCTGCAAGCCTCCGATGATCGCGTCGAACCGCGCTGTCCGCATTTTGGAACGTGCGGCGGCTGCGCGATACAGCACCTGGCGCAAGACAAACAGATCGTCGCCAAGCAGCGCGTGTTGATGGACAACCTGCAGCGCATCGGCCATGTGACACCTGAGGTGGTCTTGCCACCGCTGGTCGATGCCGCATGGGGCTATCGGCGCAAGGGCCGCTTCTCGGTGCGCCGGGTCGAGAAGAAGGACAAGACACTGGTGGGTTTTCGCGAAATCGACCCGCGTTTCGTCGCCGATATCTCGATCTGCTACACCGTGATCCCGCAGATCGGCGAGAAGATCACGGCCTTGTCGGCGCTGGTCGATGGCATGGATGGCCGCCGCGAGATTCCGCAAATCGAGTTCATTGCCGGCGACAGCGCAGCTGATTACAGCGGCATCGCGCTGGTGTTCCGGCATCTGGCGCCGTTGTCCGAGCGCGACATCGACGCGTTATTGGCCTTCGCCAAGGCGCAGGATGTCGCGATTTTCCTGCAACCAAAGGGCATCGACAGCGTCCACCCGTTGTGGCCTGAAGCTCCCAGGCTGGCGTTCCGGTTGGCGCCGTGGGACATCGAATTGCAATTCCGCCCGCTGGATTTCATCCAGGTCAATGCCGGGCTGAACGAAAAGATGATCAGCCGCACGCTGGAGCTGCTCGATGTGCAGCCCGGCGAGCGTGTGCTGGACCTGTTTTGCGGACTCGGCAACTTCACCTTGCCGCTGGCGCGTCATGCGCGCGAGGTCGTCGGCGTGGAAGGCGATACGGGGCTGGTATCGCGTGCACGCGAAAACGCCGCGCACAACAACCTGTCCAACGCGCAATTCCATGCGGCCGACCTTGCGCAGGATCTGCGCGGACAACCGTGGATGCGGGACGGGTTCGACAAGGTGCTGCTGGATCCGCCACGTTCGGGCGCGGATGGAGTGCTCAAGCAATTGCCGTTGAAAGGATTGAAGCGGATCGTTTATGTCAGCTGCCACCCGGGGTCGCTGGCGCGCGATGCGGGCTATCTGGTCAACGAGCGCGGCTGGAAACTGCGTGCGGCGGGAGTAATGGACATGTTTCCGCATACGGCGCATGTGGAGAGCATTGCGTTGTTCGAGCCGTGAGATTTTTCTTGCTGTCATTCCCGAGCTGGCATCGGCCGACCAGTCGTTTGCGCGGCCCGATTGGGTCGGCAGGGAGGTGACCGATGCCCAGCGCTACTACAATCTGGCCCTGGCGGCGCGTTCTTTCGCGGACTGGAGCGATGTTGAACGCAATGCCGATGACATGCGCGCATGAAACGAAAACGAGGGAGAGCTTGAAATGCTGGTCATAGGCGTCGCCGGAACCGAACTGAATGCGCAGGAGCGCGACTGGCTGCAGCACGATGCTTGCGCCGGCGTGATCCTGTTCACGCGCAATTTCGCATCGAAGGCGCAGGTCGCAGAATTGTCGGCTGCGATTCGCGAGACCGCGCCGCGTCCGCAACTGGTCTGCGTCGATCAGGAAGGCGGCCGCGTGCAACGGTTCCGCGACGGGTACAGCGCACTGCCGTCGCTGGAAGGGTTCGGCGTGCAATACGCAAGCAATCCGGATGCAGCACTTGACCTTGCACAGGAACATGCCTGGCTGATGGCGAGCGAAATTCGCGCATC
>JBBJNO010000222.1:0-4477 GCA_037720875.1 Luteimonas sp.
GACGCGCGCACGGCGTTGCGCGAATTGCTGCGCTTGCGCGAGCAGGGATTGCTCGAACCGTTGCCCTTCCTGGCGCGCGCCGGCTGGCTCTTGTATGCCGATGACAGCGAGGGTCGCAGCAAGGGCTGGCACGCGGCGCGCAAGCAATGGCACGGCGACGAGCGCGCATGGGGCGAAGCCACCACGCCCGCGGCGCAGCTGGCGCTGCGCGGACACGATCCATTTTCGGACGGCGCGCTCGCGCAACGCTTTCGCGAACTCACGCAAACCATCTTTGATGCCGTGATTGCAGGCCGCGTCGGGAGTGCGCCATGACCGCGCTCGACACGCTGCCACCCGATCCCTACGCGACGCTGTCGCTCGATCCCTACGCAACGCTGCCGCTCGACGGCCTGCAGCTGATCGAGGCCAGCGCCGGCACCGGCAAGACCTACACGCTGGCGACGCTGGTGTTGCGTTGCGTGATCGAACGCGGCCTGCGCCTGCAGGAAATTCTCGCGGTCACCTTCACCGAGGCCGCCACGCAGGAACTGCGCAAGCGGCTGCGCGAACGCATCACGCTGGCCGCGCAGATGGCCGGTGAAAACACGCAGCCACGCGCCGACGAAAATTCAGAACATGCAGCCACGCGCGCACTGATCGACGCACGCCTGCTGCAAGAGTCCCGTACCAGCCTGCATGCGCGCCTGCTGCGCGCGGCGCACGACATCGACCTGGCCGCGGTGTTCACCATCCACGGCTTCTGCGCGCGCGTGCTCGCCGAACATGCGCTGGAAAGCGGCCGCAGTTTCATCGGCGCCACGCAACTGACCAACGACACCGCGCTGCGCGAACAGGTCGCCACCGACCTGTGGCGCGAGTTCGGCCGCGACGACGTGCAGGCGCAGGCGTTGTCGCGCTGGTGGCCGCAAGGCCCGCAGCAACTGGCGCGGGCATTGCGCGATCTGCTGCGCGCGCCGCGGCTGCTGCCGCCGTTGTCGACAGGGATCGAAGATCCGACGCCGCGCTGGCAGCAGGCTGCCGATGGCTTGCGCGACGTGGTTCTGCGCGACGGCGACACCGCGCAACACGCCGTGGACGCCGCGATGGCGTCGAAGTCGCTCAATGGCAACAGTTACAAGCCGGCAACGGTCGCGAGGCTGTGGCATTCGCTTGCCGACTGGAGCGCGCGCCACGACGAGACTGCGCCGCCGCGCGACAAGTTGGAATTGCTGACGCCCGACAAGCTCGCGCGTTGCACCAACAAAGGCAAGGCCACGCCGCAATCGCCGCTGTTCGCGGCCGTGGCGGCGTATCTGGAAGTCGACGCCGAACGCGACGCGTGGCTGGAAAGCCGGCACATCACCCTGCTGCATTGCGTCCGCGACGCCGCCGCCACGCGCCTCGCGAAACAGAAGGCGGCGCAGCAGTGGCAGACCTTCGACGACCTGATCGATGGCGTCGCCGATGCGCTCGATGGTGTGCACGGCGACCAGCTCGCCGAGCGCCTGCGCGCGCAATACGCGATCGCGCTGGTCGATGAATTCCAGGACACCGATGCGCGGCAGTGGAAGATCTTCCAGCGCGTATTCGGCACGCAGGCCTCGGCCACAAACGAGCCGGCCGCAAACGGATTGTTCCTGATCGGCGATCCCAAGCAGGCCATCTACCGCTTCCGCGGCGGCGACGTGCATACCTATCTCGCCGCGCGCGCCGATGCCGTGCAGGCACCGCTACTGGAGCGCAATTTCCGATCGCGCCCATCTTTGCTGCGAGCATTCGACGCGCTGTATAGACAAGCCGGTGACGATGCGCTGGTCGATCCGCGCATCCGCTATCAGCCATTGAAAGTCGGTGGCGTACAGAACGACGCACATTTCCAGCGCGATGGCGTCAATGCGCCGGCGCTGACGATTCGCGTATTGCCGTCCCCAGGTGCCGAGACTTTTGTGGGAGGGGCTTCAGCCCCGACGCCCTCGGCAGTCAATCCGCCTGTTTCGATGAGTGCAGCTGCCACACCGGCAACATGGTCGGCATCGGAATCGCGCCGGGTCGCCACCGATGCCTGTGTCGCCCACATCCATGCCTTGTTGCGCGATGCACAGGTGGGGCTGACGCAACTCACGGTCAAGGAAAGCGACACAACGCGCACGCGCGCCGTAAGACCCGGCGACATCGCCGTGCTGGTGCGCAGCCATCACGAAGCCGAACTGATTCGCGATGCATTGGTCAAGGCCGGCGTGCCCGCGGTCACGGCCGGCAAGCAGAGCCTGTTCCAGAGCGCGCAGGCGCAGGACGTGCTGGCGCTGCTCGAGGCGTTGCTGCGCCTGGACGACGACAGCCGCCTGCGCGCGGCACTGGCCACGCCATGGCTGGGTTTCGACGCGCTCGCCATCGATCGCCTCGACCACGACGACGCGTGGCGACAGCAGTGGCAGTCGGCGGCGCAGTCGTGGCGCGAGCGCTGGCTACGCCACGGCCCGCTGCCGTTGATCACCGATCTGTGCGCTGACCATGCTGCGCGCCTGTTGACGTTGCAGGATGGCGAACGACGCCTGACCAACCTGCTGCAATTGGGTGAACAGTTGCAGGCAACCGAGGCGCAGACCCCCGGCGCGAGCGCGCAGGTCGACGGCTTGCGACGCCGCATCGCCGAAGCCGACGGCGATGACGAAACGCAACAGCTGCGGCTGGAATCTGACGCGCACCGCGTGCGCATCGCGACCCTGCACAAGAGCAAGGGCCTGGAATTTCCGCTGGTCTACCTGCCGTTCGTCGGCATCGGTCGGGGCTCGAAGTCCGGCGCCTACGTCGAATACCAGCACGAGGACGGCGAACGCGTCCTGCACTACAAGACCGCGCACGGATGCGACGGTGTACTGCCGTGGGACGACGCCAGGTCCTGCGCCGCGCACGAGGATCGCGCCGAGGACGCGCGCCTGCTCTACGTCGGCATGACCCGCGCGCAGCACGCGCTGTGGCTGGCGTGCGGGCCGCTGTACGAAAGCGCGAAGACACCACTGCAACCCATGCTCGCCGATCTGCCAGCGCTCGAACGTGCCGTGCCCGACGCGATCCGCATCGATGTCTCGCCCTTGCCGACGACGGCATTGCCACCGTTGCCACAATCGATCCCGGCGCACGCGCCGCACGCGCGGCAAGTCACGCGCACGTTGCCGCGCGACTGGTGGATCCACAGCTTCTCGCAGTGGCACGGCGCGCTGCCGCGTGCGGACGCCGTGCGCGCGCGCAGCATCGGCATGTCCGAGGCGGGCGCCGCCGATGAACCCGAACTGCCGGCGTTGACGCCGCAGCAGTTGCGTTATTCCGGCACGCGTTTCGGCAACGCACTGCATGCCGCACTGGAACACACCGATTTCGCGGCATGGCGCGGACACGCGCTACCGCCCGGCGCGCGCGATGCCTTGGTCGCCGCGCTGCGCGAACAGGGCTATCCCGACAGCGAACTCGACGACGGCGTTGCCCTGCTCGCCGCCCTGATCAGAAACACGCTCAACGCACGCCTGCCGGAAGGCGTCCGTCTGAGCGAACTGCCGGCGCAGTCGCGGCGCGCCGAACTCGAATTCCATTTCACGCTCGGCGCCGCCAACAGCGACGACCTGTTGCAGCTGTTGCATGCACACGGTATCGCGCAGCAGCGCGCGGGCTTCGGCCTGCGTCGCCGGCTCGAAGGCCTGATGACCGGCCTGATCGATCTCGTCTACCAGCACGACAGCCGCTGGTACGTGCTCGATTACAAATCCAACCAGTTGCCCGCCTACGACGCCGCCGCGCTGGAAGCGGCGATGCAGCACAGCGAATACGTGCTGCAGGCGCTGATCTACACGCTGGCGCTGCATCGCTGGCTGCGGTTCCGGCTGGGCGATGCCTACGACTACGCACGCGACTTCGGCGGCATCCGCTATCTGTTCTGCCGCGGCCTCGTGGCTGACCGCGATGACGATGCGCGAGATGGCGATGGCGATGGCGATGGCGACGATCGCACCGGCATCTACGCACGGCGTTTCGATGTTGATTTGATCAATGCGCTCGATCGCCTGTTCACAGGAGCTGCGGCATGAGCGTCGATGCCATCGCCACGCGCGCGTTGCAGCGCCTGAGCACGCTCGGCGCCCTGCGCCAGGTCGATGCCGAGTTCGCCACGCTGCTGCAGTTGCGCCTGACGGCAGCGCCCGCAGTCGCGCTGGCCGGTGCGCTGGCGATGCGCGCCGTCGCACTCGGCCACAGCGGGTTTGCCTTGGCCCAGGCCAGCGCGTTGCTTGCCGAACTCGAGACCGACGTCGCGTTGCCGGCCACCCAAGACTGGTCGCAGGCATTGCACGAAAGCGATTGCGTTGCCGCGCACGCCGATGGCGATGGGTCGACACCGCTGGTCTTCGAGCAGGGCCGCGTCGCGCTGCAGCGTTACGCACGTTACGAACACGACCTCGCCACGCGCCTGCTCCAGCGCGCCGCCATGCCCGCATCCACTGTCGAT
>JBBJNO010000223.1:0-4471 GCA_037720875.1 Luteimonas sp.
ACCGATCGACAAGGAGAAATACCATGAGCCATCACCTGACCCAAGCCATCCGCGACTGCATCGCGGCCTGCAACGACTGCGCCACCGAATGCGGCAATTGTTTCAGCCACATGGTCGGTAAGGACAGCATCAACGACTGTCCCGCCTGTTGTATCGAATGCGCCGCGATCTGCCGCCTTTGCGCCGATGCGATGGCGCGCAACAGTCCCTTCCACAAGGAAATCTGCGCGCTATGCGCAAAAATTTGCGACTGGTGCGCCAAACAGTGCGCCGCGCACGACATGGAGCATTGCCGAAAGTGTGCGGAGGCCTGCAGTCGCTGTGCGGATGCTTGCCGCGCAATGGCTGCGTAAGCAGCCTGACGTGCTGCGGACGTACACGTATGACCGGAACGGCGGATTTCCATGTTCTTCAATCAAGGAGATGAATATGCAATCGAAAGCATCACGATGGATGATCGGTATTGCGGTATTGGCCGTCATGGTGGGTTGCGGCGCCACGGAGAAACTACCGGAGGGCGACGCTACAGGGGAACAACCCTTGGCCCAAGCCGCTGAACAACCACCTGTGGTTGAGGCGACGGGGCAGCCACCCGAAGCCATGGATAGACCACCTGTTACCGAAGGCAAGTCCTATTCCGGCTGGTACATGGAACGGGCAGGACAGGGCATGTTCCAGTCTTGCGGACAATCGCAGCAGTGGCGCGTATCGGGTTCCGATGAGCTTCGCAGCAAGGCCCGCGATTTTGGCCTCGAGCAGGACACCCCGGTGTACGTCCGTTTGTCGGGCGTGCAATCAGCTGACGGCGATGAACTCGTCGTATCGCAGGTCGAGCAGTTCGGCTCGGCTACACCGGTACGCAACTGCGGATTGACTGGGGTCGTGATACCCGCCCCTGCAGGCAATTGACTGTCGGCTGATCGCACGACTCGTGGTTGCTCAATGACTCAAAGCAACTCCGCGCTTGGGAAGGAATCGACAGAAAAAACGCCGGGCATAAACCCGGCGTTTTGTCATGCGACTTGCGTGCAAACCAGCTTCATCATTCTCCGTCGAGCAACTCGGTGTGCTCGAAGCCGGGGGCCAACGTGATGTGATGGACCCAGGTGCCGCCCTTGCCATCGGGTGCTGCCCAGAGTTCATCGAAGACGCCCTTGCGGACCATGATGCCAATCGGCAGCGGTCCTGCCATCGCCTTCTGCGAGGCCGTGGTTTTCGCGGCGCCGCTGTTGCTGTTGTAGGTATCCAGGTGGCTGTAAATCGACGACAGCTGGCTGTAGTCGTGCGAGTTTGGCGCCGTGCTGGTGGTCGAGGTGGAGTAGTCCATGCAGGTGTTCTGGGTCGACCCGTTCTCGCTGGTATGTCCCAGGCCCAGGGTATGGCCAAGTTCCTGACACATGACATGGCGACGCTGGTTCTGGCTGGCGAACGACGAGGAGTAGCTGTCGTTCATCTTGGACGTGCCTTGCGAAATATGACCGTTGCCGTCGAGATTGATCGAGGCCAGGCCGAGCCAGCCGTTGTTGCCGTACGTGTAATTGCAAGACCGGATTTTTCCGGCAACTGCCCGGCATTGCTGTCGCGCCGTAGTGGAAGAGTCGTAGCTGGTGATGGTCATATTGAGTTTGGCGGACTGCGACCACTGCGAGAGCGCCAGGCTCAATTCATCGTCCCAGCTGGTGCTGTTGCTGTCGATGACCTGCAGGTTGAACGAAGATGTATTACGTGCCCAATGGTAGTTATTCCAGCTGTGGCTCGCGTTGGCGGCGAGCGATGCGGTCAGTACTACGGCGACGCCAATGACGGTCGCCGCGAGACGGTTGTGCTTCATCTGCTATTCCCCTAATCCTTTAAAAAAAAGTGGAATGCCTGAGCCCCTGTTCCAGGCAAAGTAACGGCAGGAAACACCTGCCGTTACTCGAATATAGGGTGATACGCGCGGGGATGCATGCTGCACTGCATCCGTACGGGCACGAACGGTTCCAGGACTTACCCCGTATAGGATGTTCCAAAAGCGTCAACGCAGAAGCGCTGTCTCCACAATTCCTTAGAACATGACGGGCATGGAGGGTGGAACCAGGTCAGGGGATAACGCGCTTCGATGACCAACATGGTCGCTCCAGCCTATGCAAGCGTTTGACGTGCCATGGTTCAAGATCTGGTGTACCTGCCGACACGCGATCGGCAGATACGTGATTTCTCCGCCAAAAATTACTTCGTGTAAGGAGTCATCTGCCTGATTTCGGCTTGTTGCGCGGTTTTCATCTTGCGGGCCAGTGCCTTCAATTCGGTGCTGCTGCCATGCTTGATGAGAACGTCCACCATCTTGATCGCCTGCTGGTGATGCATGCTCATCATCAGCGCGAAATCCTTGTCGACGTTGCCGGTCATTTTCATCGGCATCTTCATGCCGGACATCATGATCTTGTGCATCTCCATCGAGCCTGCGCTGTGGCCCTTCATGTCCATGCCTTTCATGTCCATGCCTTTCATGGCGTGGCCTTTCATGTCCTGCGCCTGCGGTTTTGGCTCATGGGCGCCGACGCTAAAAGCGAGCAGCGAAGCCGCGGCCAAGGTGACAGCGAGCAGAGATGTCTTGATGTTCATGGAAATTCCTTCGTGCATCCGGGAAGTCTTCAATCTCATGAAGCGGATAAGCAGAAAGTGATAAGCCCAGGTGTTCGTTCAGCAGGAAAATCACGAAAACTGCTTGACTCTGGACCTGGGTCCATACCCCAGACTTCTCGCTGCCATATCTAGAAGGTTCGCTCCAATGAAAATCGGTGAACTTGCCAGACGTGCCGGAGTGAACATCGACACCGTCCGTTATTACGAACGACAAAGTCTGCTGCCCGCGCCCCAGCGCCTGGCGTCGGGTTATCGCCACTACGATCCCGGCGACGTCGCGCGGTTGCGCTTTGTACGTCGCGCCAAGGCGCTCGGCTTTACGCTGATCGAGATCCTGGATTTGTTGAAGCTCTCCGATCATCGCGACGACGACATGGCGGAATTGAAAGCTGTCGCAGGCGAGAAGCTGGCCGATGTGGAGTCGAAGCTGGCCGAACTCATGCGCATTCGCGATGGCCTCAAAACACTAGTGGACGCCTGTCCTGGACACGGCGCGCTTGCCCAATGCCCGATTCTCTACGCGCTGGTCGAGGACAACGCATGAATACGCACTCCCCTGGAGCGCCTGCACCGCACACGCCAATGAAAGACGAAAACTCGACAGATTCAACGACTCACGCCTCCCCTTCGGCTATCGATCCGGTGTGTGGCATGAGCGTCGACCCTTCCGGCACTCCCTATCACGCGACACATGCGCAGGTGGACTATCACTTCTGTTCGGTTCGCTGCCGCGACCGCTTTATCGCCGCGCCCGACGAATACTTGTCTGCGATGAAAGCTGAAGGCGCCGAAGGCAAACCTGCTTGCTGTGCGAAAGATGCGTCGCCTGACGAATCCACGACCGTCACCGATCCGGTCTGCGGCATGCAGGTCGACCCGCACACCACGCCGCATCACGTCGTGCATGCGGGCAGCGATTACCACTTCTGCTCGGCCCGCTGCGCCGAACATTTCGGCGCCGATCCCGCGAAGTATCTGGCCGCATCCACCACGGCCCCGGTGGTGTCGGCACCCGCCGGGACGATCTACATCTGCCCGATGCATCCGGAAATCCGACAGGAAGGCCCAGGCACCTGCCCGATCTGCGGCATGGCGCTCGAGCCGGACATGCCGAGTCTCGAGGACGATGACAACCCTGAACTCCGCGACTTCACCCGGCGTTTCTGGTGGACGTTGCCGTTGACGGCCATCGTGCTGGCGCTGGCCATGTTCGGTCATCGCATGACCTTCCTGACGACCGAAGCCCGCACCTGGATCGAACTCATCCTGACCGCGCCGGTAGTGCTGTGGGCAGGCTGGCCGTTCTTCGAGCGTTGCGTGCAGTCGATCCGCACGCGTAATCCGAACATGTTCACGCTGATCGGGATCGGCGTCGCGGCGGCGTTCGGCTACAGCGTCGTTGCGACACTCGCTCCGGACTTGTTCCCAGCCTCGTTCCGCGAGCATGGGCGTGTCGGTGTGTACTTCGAGGCGGCTGCGGTGATCGTGTCGTTGACGCTGCTTGGTCAATTGCTCGAACTGCGTGCGCGCTCGAAAACCTCCGCCGCCATCAAGGCATTGCTCGGCCTTGCGCCCAAGACCGCCAGACGCGTCAACGACGACGGTAGCGAAGAAGACATTCCGCTCGAGCATGTGCATGTCGGCAATCGCTTGCGTGTTCGCCCGGGTGAAAAGGTGCCGGTGGATGGCACCGTGCTGGAAGGACGTTCGAGCGTGGACGAGTCGATGCTGACCGGCGAACCCATCCCGGTCGAGAAAGGGGAGGGGACGAAGGTGATCGGTGCGACGATCAACGGCACTGGCAGCCTGGTCATGCGTGCCGACCAGGTCGGAGCGGCAACGG
>JBBJNO010000224.1:0-4468 GCA_037720875.1 Luteimonas sp.
GTGGCCTCGTCGTCGTCATCGGTGCAACCGGTGTTGCCGATATGCGGATAAGTGAGCGTGACCAACTGACGCGCATAGGATGGGTCGGTGAGGATTTCCTGGTAGCCGGTCATGGCGGTGTTGAATACCACTTCGCCGATCGACAGGCCCGGCGCACCTACGGAAATGCCTTCAAAGACGGTACCGTCTTCGAGCGCGAGGATTGCGGGATGTGTCACGGGCGTCGCCTACGTCAGGTTGCACGAAAGCGCCGAAGCGGTGCGAGGACCGGTCCGGAGCGAGAGGTGTCAGGCGAGCGGGAATTGTACGGACGGCAGGCCGGCGATGCCAGCAGAAATTTGCGGCCTTGTAGGAGCGGCTTCAGCCGCGAGCTCGGATGCATGCAGGTCCGAAGCGCCTTACAACAGCGAAGCTGGTCATTCATTCGGACGTTTGTCGCTTGGGTTTGGAGCGTGCGAATGAATTCGCACCTACAAGGGCAAAAGCTCGCGGCTGAAGCCGCTCCTACGACCGTAGCGAGTCCCCGTGGGACAGGAGATCGCGCAGGCGATAGGTGCCCGGCGCGCGCCCTTTCAGCCACGCCGCCGCATGCAGCGCGCCGCGGGCGAAGATGTCGCGATTGGTCGCGCGATGGATCAGCTCAATGCGCTCGCCCAGCGTCGCGAATTGCACGGTGTGTTCGCCGACGATGTCGCCTGCACGCAGGCTGGCGTAGCGCGGCTGCGCGCCACCTTGTTCGGCCGAAACACCCAGCGCCAGCGCCGTGCCCGACGGCGTATCTTTTTTCTGGGTGTGGTGCGCTTCGACGATGTCGCAATCCCAACCCGGCAGCGCGGCAGACGCGCGTTCGACAAGTTCGCTCAATACCGCAACACCCAGACTGAAATTGGCGGCCCACAAGACCGGGATGCGCTGGCTTGCCATCTGCATGGCCGCGCGTTGCGCATCCGGCAGACCCGTGGTGCCAGACACCAGCGCCGCGCCGCGCTCGACGCACAACGCGAGGATGGCATCGAAGCCTTCCGGCAGGCTGAAGTCGATGGCGACATCGAACGCCGGCACGCCATGCAGTTCGCTAGCGGCGAATTGCGGCACGCCATTGATCACGCGTTGTCCGACCTTGCCGCGTGACACCGCGCCCGCAATGGCGCACGGGCCGTTTTGCTCCGCGCAGAGCCGCAACAAGGCCTGACCCATGCGGCCATTGGAACCGTGGATCAGCAACCGTGGGGGTATCGTCATAGGTGCAGGCTAACGACAGGCTGCGATGGCGACAAGCGGATCGATCATGTGCTGTCGGACGTGCGGAATTGCATCGACCTCTACAGCTGCGATAGGCGATGTTTCTTGTAGGAGCGCACTTGGGCGCGAGGGGCCTTACCGGTAAAGCCACATCGCGCCCAGGTGCGCTCCTACAGATGCACTGATGCTTCAGGACGTCATGCGATCCCAGAAGCCCTTGACCCCATCCACGAAGGTACTTGATTTCGGTGAATGGCGCCGCGCCTCTTCTCCCGCGAACGTCGCCTCGAATTGTTCGAGCAACGAACGCTGCTCGGCAGTGAGGTTGACCGGCGTCTCGACTTCCACCTTGCAATACAGGTCGCCGGGAGCGCGGCTGCGCACCGACTTGACGCCCTTGTCGCGCAGGCGGAACACCTTGCCGCTCTGGGTTTCCGCGGGCACGCGGATTTCGGCTTCGCCGCCGAGCGTCGGCACGCGGATGGTGTCGCCCAATGCAGCCTGCGAAATGCGGATCGGTACTTCGCAATGCAGGTCGTCGCCGTCACGCTGGAAGATCTCGTGTTCGCGCACGCGCACTTCCACGTACAGGTCGCCCGGCGGCGTGCCGGCGGGGCCTGCCTCGCCTTCGCCCGACAGGCGAATGCGATCGCCGTTGTCGACGCCCGCGGGAATCTTCACCGACAGAATTTTTTCTTCCTCGACGCGGCCATTCCCGTGGCAGCTCTTGCACGGGTTGCGAATAATCTGGCCACGCCCGCCGCAATGCGGGCACGGTTGCTGCATCGAGAAGATGCCGCGCTGCATGCGCACCTGGCCGCGTCCCTGGCAGGTCGCGCAGGTTTCCAGCTTGCCGTCGTCGGAGCCCGATCCCTTGCACGGCTCGCAGGGCGCGAGCGTGGGAATGTCGATGCGTTTCTCGACACCTGCGACGGCATCCTCGAGATCGAGTTCCATCACGTAGCCGATATCCGCGCCGCGCCGCGCGCCGCCGCGCCCGGCGCCGCCGCCAAAAATATTGCCGAAGATGTCGCCGAAGATGTCGCCGACATCGTGGAACCCAGGTCCGCCCGCACCGCCGCCACCCATCCCGTGTTCGAACGCGGCATGGCCGTGCTGGTCGTACATGCGACGCTTGCCGGCGTCCGACAGCACTTCGTACGCCTGCTTGCATTCCTTGAATGCGGCTTCGGAACCCTGGTCGGGATTGCGGTCGGGATGATGCTTCATCGCCGACCGCTGGTATGCCTTCTTCAGCTCGGCCTCGGTCGCGCTGCGGCTGACACCCAGGACTTCGTAGTAATCGCGTTTGTTCATGGCGGGAGTCGGGAGTCGGGAGTCGGGAGTCAGGAATCGGTAGAAATAGAAGAGCGAAGCTGGCGCTCCGCTCTTTCTAATCTCGATTCCTTATTCCCGATTCCCGTTACTTGTTCTCTTCGTCCTTGACTTCGGTGAACTCGGCATCGACGACATCCTCGTTCTTCGGGGCGCCGTCGGCATCGCCTGCATCCGGGCCGGGTTGTTGCGCAGCGGCCGCAGCCGCGTACAGCGATTGCGCGACTTCCTCCAGCGCCTTCGACTTGGCCTCGATCTGCGCCTTGTCGTCGCCCTTCATCGCGGTTTCCAGCTCGGCCAGCGCGGCCTCGGCCTTGCCGATGATTTCGCCGCCGATCTTCTCGCCGTGTTCGGTGATGGCGCTGCGCGTGGCGTGGATCAGTGCATCGGCCTGGTTACGCGCGGTGACCAGTTCGTGGAACTTCTTGTCTTCCTCGCGATGCGTTTCCGCATCCGCCACCATCTGCTGGATCTCGGCGTCGGACAACCCCGAGCCGGCCTTGATCTCGACCTTCTGCTCCTTGCCGTTCTTCTTGTCCTTGGCCGACACGTGCAGGATGCCGTTGGCGTCGATGTCGAAGGACACCTCGACCTGCGGCATGCCGCGCGGCGCGGAGTCGATGCCGGTCAAATCGAACTTGGCCAGCGACTTGTTGTAACGGGCCTGCTCGCGCTCGCCCTGCAGCACGTGCACGGTCACCGCGGACTGGTTGTCCTCGGCCGTAGAGAACGTCTGCGCGGCCTTGGTCGGGATGGTGGTGTTCTTTTCGATGATCTTGGTGAACACGCCGCCCAGCGTCTCGATGCCGAGCGACAGCGGGGTCACGTCCAGCAGCAACACGTCCTTGACGTCGCCAGCCAGCACGCCGCCCTGGATCGCCGCACCGATCGCGACGGCTTCATCCGGATTGACGTCCTTGCGCGGTTCCTTGCCAAAGAATTCGGCGACCGCCTGCCCGACCTTGGGCATGCGGGTCTGGCCGCCGACCAGAATCACTTCGGCGATGTCCGACGCACGCAGGCCGGCATCGTTCAACGCGATGCGGCAGGGTTCGATGGTTTTCTTGACCAGGTCCTCGACCAGCGATTCGAGCTTGGCGCGGGTCAGCTTGATCGCCAGATGCTTCGGGCCTGCAGCATCGGCGGTGACGTACGGCAGGTTCACCTCGGTGTGCTGCGCCGACGACAACTCGATCTTGGCCCGCTCGGCGGCGTCCTTGAGGCGCTGCAGCGCGAGCGGATCCTTGCGCAGGTCGATGCCCTGTTCCTTGTTGAATTCGTCGACCAGATAATCGATCACGCGCTTGTCGAAATCCTCACCGCCGAGGAAGGTGTCGCCATTGGTCGCCAGCACCTCGAACTGCTTCTCGCCATCGACATCGGCGATCTCGATCAGCGACACATCGAAGGTGCCGCCGCCCAGGTCGTACACCGCGATCTTGCGGTCGCCGCCGTCCTTGTCGAGCCCGTAGGCGAGCGCGGCCGCAGTCGGCTCGTTGATGATGCGCTTGACGTCGAGGCCGGCGATCTTGCCGGCGTCCTTGGTGGCCTGGCGCTGCGAATCGTTGAAATACGCCGGCACGGTGATGACGGCTTCGGTGACGGTCTCGCCGAGGTAGGCCTCGGCCGTCTTCTTCATTTTTTCCAGGATACGCGCGGAGACTTCCTGCGCCGACAGCTTCTTGTCATCGTTGGTCGCGACCCAGGCATCGCCGTTGTCGTGCTCGACGATGGCGTACGGCACCAAATCGAGGTCTTTCTTGACCTCGGCATCGGCAAACTTGCGGCCGATCAGGCGCTTGACCGCGTAGAAGGTGTTCTTGGGATTGGTGACGGCCTGGCGCTTGGCCGATGCGCCGACCAGCACTTCGCCGTCCTTGGTGTAGGCGAC
>JBBJNO010000225.1:0-1538 GCA_037720875.1 Luteimonas sp.
TGCTGCGGAAAACGAGTGTATAGGCGAGATCTTTTTTATTAACACAGTAGAACTAGCTCGTCATTCCCGCGAAGGCGGGAACTCATGCCGATGCACTTTCCGCAGAGCGATCCTCAGCCTCTGAGAATTTACGAGCATGGGTTGACCAGCTTCGCTGTTGAAAAGCACTTCCGCCTTCGCGGGAATGACGAGCAAAGCGTTTAGCCTTTCCCGATTCCCGATTCCCGATTCCCGATTCCCGATTCCCGATTCCCGATTCCCGATTCCCACGTCCCACGCCCCCTCACCCCATCCCGCTAAACTCCCGGCACTGCAAAACGGATGCCGCCACATGCCCCCCGCCTCTCGCGTCATCCCGGCCAACGAATACCGCCGCCAACGGTGGCGCAACAGCGCGGGCTGGACGCGCGAGATCTGCAAGTCGCCTGATGTCGACGACTGGCACTGGCGCTTGTCGATTGCCGAGATCGAGCAGGACGCGCAGTTCTCATCCTTCCCCGGCATCGATCGCGAGCTTGTGCTGCTGAGCGGGCGTGGCCTGAACCTGCGTTTCGACCACAGCGAATTGCACCACCTCGAACCGCCGCATGGCCGCGCGCGGTTTGCCGGCGAACGCGGCGTGCGCGGCGAACTCGTCGACGGCCCCACCCACGACTTCAACCTGATGTGGCGGCGCGACGCCATTGATGCGCAGTTATGGCATCGGCCCCTGGTCGGGCCGATGGTGATCTTCATCGACCCGCACACGACGTGGGCCGTGTATCTGATGGGCGGCCAGGCACGCTTCGCCGACGAGTCCGGATTGCCGGCGATGGGTGCGGGCGACGCCGCGATTTTGCAGGCGGGGCCGACGCGTTCGCGTCATGTGCTTGACGGCGGCGGCGAGGCCCTGTTGATCCGCTTGACGCCTGTATAGGTGCGAATTTATGCGTCAAGGCCTTCCGGTATCGTGCGCGCGGCGGCGGGGATGGAGAGCACCACGCGGCCCGATTCGGCGCTGTCGCCCTGCGGCCACGCGTCGTCGCCGAAACGGTGATTCATCACCAGGCCGGTGAAGCCATAGACCACTGCCGCCAGAGCGGCCCAGGCGCCGATCCAGAGATGGATCTGGCGGATCCAGCGATGCGCCGCATTGCTGCGAAGGCGGCTGACCTCGCGGGTAGTAGCGGCACTGGAGGCATTCGCGCGGGTCTGTGCTCGGGATTGAGGAATCGCAACGTGAGGTGGGTCGTGCCGCGCTCGATCAGAACTTCAGCGTCATGCTCAGGTACGCACCGCGCGGCGAACCAGGCGTGATGTTGCTGTCGTTGTGCGCCGACGGGAAATAGGTTTTGTCGAACAGGTTCTCGACATTGAGCTGCGCGGAGAACCGCTCATTCAACGTGTAGTAAAACGCAGCGTCATGGCGTGTGTAGCCCTTGAGCGTGACCGCATTGCTGATGCTGGCGAAGGACTGGTCGCGATAGATCGTCCCAAGACCGACGCCCCATTGCGGCGTGAAGTCGTAGCGGTTCCACAGCCCGATGCTGTGCCTGGGC
>JBBJNO010000225.1:1548-4468 GCA_037720875.1 Luteimonas sp.
TTTGCGCCAACACGCGGCCTGCCGGTGTCGTGCTCACGCTTTGCGTGGTCCTGCCGTCCTGCCAGGCATAACTTCCGATCACCTGCCAGGCGTCGGTGAGTTTGCCGGCGAGCGAAAGTTCGAAGCCTTCCACGCGCTGGCTGTCGCCTGTCAACAGGATCAGACGGTTCGGCTCGACGGGATCAACGACCGCGGCGTTGCTGCGATTGAGCCGGTAGACCGCTGCGTTGGCCGTGAGATCGGGGCGGATGTCCCACTTCGCGCCGATTTCGTAGTTCCTGAACTCCTCCGGTTCCAGCGACTGCGCATTGGGCGTCAACGAGGACAGCTGCTCGCCGGACCGTGGCAGGTAGGTCACGCCGTAACTTGCGTACAGCGAGACGTTGTCCAGTGGTTTGTAGACCAGGCCGGCGCGCGGCGACCAGAGGTTGTCCGTTGATGACAATTCGCGGTTGGCTGCAGACACTCCATTGCGCAGATCGGTGAAGTCAACATCGAAACGGTCGTAGCGCACGCCGACGATGGCCTGCCACTGTGGGGAGAACTCGATCTGGTCCTGCACGTAGGCTGCTGCGACCTTCGTCACGCCGCTGTTGGACGCGGGACCAGTCCCGTTGCTGCTGTTGTTGCGGTAGGTGACTGGCAGCGCCACCGTGGGTCGGTCGAGCGCAACGACACAACTGGTCGCGGAGCTGCCCGTGAGGCATGGCGCGGAAACGGGTGTGGGAAAGAAGCCGTTTTGACGCAGGCTGTCGGATGCCTGCCGGCCAAGTTCGATGCCGGTCATGAACTTGTGTCCGATTGTGCCGGTGGTCGCGGAGAACACCAGGTCGGTCTGGTTGAACAGGTTCTCGCGTAGCGTCGTATCGTTGTACGCGGACAATGCGACGCTATCGCCGGTCGGCCGTTGCGTGACATTGCCCGCGAACACGTTCTGGTAGAACTTGTCGTAATCGGCATAACGGGTACGGTTACGCAGCACCATGCCGCCGCCGAAATCGTGTTCGACCAGCGCGTTGAAGGCATTGACTTCGACCCAGGCCGGGCTGCCGCCCGGGTCACCGAAGAATGTCGAGCGATCGGTCTGAACCGGGTAACGCGTGCCGCCGAACGGATTCTGGTAGCTGGGAATGCCGCGGTCGGCGGTGCGCTCGTCGCGAAAATATTCGTAGCCGAGCGTGACCAAGGTGCTGGCGCTCGCGCGAATGGCAAGCGTGGGGTTGATGCCCTTGCGCTCCAACTCGAAACCGTCGCGGAAGCCTTCGGAATCCTCGTAGACGCCGGTAACACGGAACGCAACGCGATCGTTGACGGCCTGCCCGATGTCGGCGGTGAGGCGCTGCTTGTCCCAGGAGCCGACCTGCAGGCCGACTTCGCGCACGTTGCCCCAGTCGGCCACCCTGGTCACGCGGTTGAGCAGGCCACCGGGACTGCCGCGGCCGAAGATCATCGCGTTCGGGCCCTTGAAGGCCTCGATGCGATCGATGTTGTAGGTGTCGCGGAAGTACTGCACGTCGTCGCGCATGCCGTCGATGAACAGGTCGGCGGTCGAGCTGTTGCCGCGGAACACCAGGCCATCTCGATTGCCTTCGCCCTGCGTGATGCCGATGCCGGGCACGTAGCGGACGGCATCGGCCATGCTTTGGATCGCCTGGTCGCGAATCTGCTGCTGCGACACCACAGTGATCGATTGCGGCACGTCCAGCAGGGGTGTGTCGGTCCTGGTCGCAGTCGAGGTGCGTTTGGTCGCATAACTGCCGGGTTCGCGTTGGCCGATGACTTGGATGCGATCCAGCTCGATCGGCTTGCGCTCACCTGCAGCGTCCAGTTCGGAGCCGGCATGTAACGGCGCGGCCAGGATCAAGAGAAGGGCGACGGCCAGCGGCGCTGGCATGTACTGGTGGTGCTGCATGGAATCCCTCAGAAGGTCGATACGGCGACGTATCGCGGCATCAGGCATATTAAATGAGAATGATTCGCAAATGCAAATTGTTCGCGTTGGCTCAGCGGTCGTCGCGCGTCCAGACGGCGCTGTCTTCGATCTTGACCGGGAATTTCACCACCGGCACGTAGGCGGGCGCCGACAGCGCGCGGCCGTCGCGCACGTCGAATGTGGCGCCGTGCAGGACGCATTCGATGGTGGCCTCGACGGCATTGAAGCTGCCGGCTGATAGCTCGAAGTCCTCGTGACTGCAGCGGTCTTCCAGCGCATAGAACTCGCCGTCGTAATTCAGCACCAGGATCGGGATATCGCCATCCCAGACGACTTTCGATTCGCCGGGAAGCAGTTCCGAGGTTGCGCAGACACGGATCCAGTGGCTCATGTCTTTCTAATTTCCATTGCTGTACCGCATTTCGTAGGAGCCGCTTCAGCCGCGAGCGCTTGATCCTGTGGGTGCGAATTTATTCACGCTCCAGGTCTGCATTGAAGCGTGCGATAAATTCGCATCCACAAAAGCACGCGTCGGCCGGCAAGATCGCCATGGTGTACCACGTCCCCACCCTACAAAAGCTTCTCCAGGACTTCAAAACGCAGGTCATCGCGCTTGGGAATGCCGAAACGCGCGTCGCCATACGGGAACGGCTTGTAGATGCCGGTGCGGTGGTAGCCGCGGCGCTCGTAGAACGCGATCAGTTCGTCGCGGATGTCGATCACCGTCATCCGCATCGACGGCAGTTGCCATTCTTCGTGGACGAGGCGTTCGGCTTCGACGAGAAGGGCCTTGCCGACGCCGCCGCCCTGCAAATCAGGTTGCACCGAAAACATGCCGAAATAACCGGAGCCGTCTTCTTCGCTGACGTGTGCGCAGGCCAGCAATTGTCCATCACGCTCGGCGATGATGACGCAGCTGTGCCGGCGTTCGATGTCGTGGCGCAGCACGTCCGGATCGATGCGGTTGCCGTCGAGGAAATCGGCTTC
>JBBJNO010000226.1:0-4456 GCA_037720875.1 Luteimonas sp.
CTGGCGATGCCTTGATCGCCGGGCATCGGTGCCGGCAGGGGATCGAACTCGCCGGGAGTATCGGCGGGCTGGGCCACCGGATCGACGCGGAAGAAGCCATCGTCGCCATTGCGAGACAGCACGATCGCGAACAGCAGCAAGCCCACGACGAACGCGGCGGCGATCAGCAACCAGGTCCGGCGCGTGAGGCCAGGCAGGGGGCGTTGTGGGCGTGGTGGGGGAATGGACATGGGTCTTCTGTGGATGAGGTGGGGAATGCCAGTGGAATTCTGGCATAGCCGCATGGCTGATCAGAAAACCTCGTCATTCCCGCGAAGGCGGGAATCCAGCGACTTCAAGCATGCAAATCCAAAATCACTGGATTCCCGGCTTCGCGGGAATGATGATCAAGCCCCGCAATAACGCTCAAAACACAAGGTTTCCCGGTGTATTTTTTGAGCATCGCACGACATAAATAGCGATAATTCACAGCCCTTCCGCCATGTGCTCGATCCATGCTCGATCCATATTTGTTGCGCAACCAACCCGCCGAACTCGCCGCACGCCTCGCCACGCGCGGCTATGTGCTGGATGTCGCCGCGCTGGAGTCACTGGAAGGCGAACGCAAACGCATCCAGACGCGCACGCAGGACTTGCAGAACCTGCGCAACACGCGCAGCAAGGCGATCGGGCAGGCGAAGGCCAAGGGCGAGGACGTGGCGGCGTTGCTGGCGGAAGTCGCCGGTTTTGGCGATGAACTGAGGTCTTCGGAAGCGCAGTTGCAGGACATCCAGGCGAAGATCGAGGCGATCACGCTGGGCATCCCGAATCTTCCGGAGGCGTCGGTGCCGGTGGGCAAGGATGAAGCTGCGAATCGGGAAACCAATCGCTGGGGTACGCCGCGTGTCTTCGATTTTGCGGTCAAGGATCACGTCGAGCTGGGCGCGCGCAATGGCTGGCTGGATGGCGACACCGCGGCGAAACTGTCCGGCGCCCGTTTTACGGTGCTGCGCGGGCAACTGGCGCGGCTGCATCGGGCGCTGGCGCAGTTCATGCTCGATCTGCATACGGAAGAGCACGGTTATCAGGAAACGAATGTGCCGTTGCTGGTCAATGCCGAGTCGATGCGCGGAACGGGACAGTTGCCGAAGTTTGAGGAGGATCTGTTCGCGACCTACGAACGCTTCAACTCCGATACCGGGGAACGACTGTTCGGCGACGTCAACACGGTCTACAAATTGTTCGAGACGGCTGCCGCTTACGACAAGGCCTACAACGCGGACGGCGCCGATGCCGCCCAGGAAAAAATCGCCGAAGTGCGTGAAGCGATGAGCGAGTATCAGGATGCGCTGAGGCAGTTCTACCTGATACCGACTTCCGAAGTACCCCTCACCAACATCGTGCGCGACCAAATCCTCGACGATACTGCGCTGCCACTGCGCATGACCGCGCACTCGATGTGCTTTCGCGCCGAAGCCGGCAGCCATGGCCGCGACACGCGCGGCATGATCCGCCAGCACCAGTTCGAGAAAGTCGAACTCGTGTCGATCACCAGGCCCGCCGACAGCGATGCCGAACACGAACGCATGACGCGCTGCGCGGAAGTCGTGCTGGAAAAACTCGGCCTCCCGTATCGCCGCATGCTGCTGTGCACGGGCGACATGGGCTTCGCCGCGGCCAGGACCTACGACCTCGAAGTCTGGCTGCCGTCGCAGGACACGTACCGCGAAATCTCGTCGTGCTCCAACTGCGAATCCTTCCAGGCGCGGCGCATGCAGGCCCGCTGGCGCAATCCTGCCGCCGGCAAGCCCGAACTGGTGCACACCTTGAACGGTTCCGGCGTCGCCGTCGGCCGCGCGTTGATCGCGGTCATGGAGAACTACCAGAACGCGGACGGCTCGATCACCGTGCCCGAGGTGTTGCGTCCGTACATGGGCGGCGCAACGCAAATCGCATAGCGCCCGCCCATGATAGGAGGGGCTTCAGCCCCGACGCCCGCAGATCATCAGCGTCGGATCAAAGTCCCACGCCTCTCTACGAAATTCTCGTACGTTGCATCACTGCAATAACCGATGTCTAATGCCGGCCACTGTTCCGCCGCTGGAATTGTCGCCATGCAGGATCTCAACGATCTCTACTACTTCTCGATGGTCGTCGACCACGGTGGTTTCGCCGCCGCCGAACGGGCGCTGGGCATCCCCAAGTCGCGCCTGAGCCGTCGCATCAGCCAACTCGAAACCGACCTCGGCGTGCGCCTGTTGCAACGCTCGACGCGCCGCTTCGCCGTCACCGATGTCGGCCAGAGCGTGCACCGGCATACGCAGTCGATGCTGGCCGAGGCGCAGGCTGCGCGCGAGGTGGTGGATCGCCTCAGTGCCGAGCCGCGCGGCGTGGTGCGGCTCAGCGTGCCGGTCGGCATCGCGCAGCAGATGATGCCGCGGATGATGCCGGAGTTCCTGGCCAGGTACCCGCAGGTGCGCGTGCAGATGCAGGTCACCAACCGGCGCGTGGACGTCATCAACGAAGGCTTCGATGTCGCCTTCCGCGTGCGTTCCAGGCTCGACGACGATGGCAGCCTGGTCATGCGCAGCTTCGGCCAGATCCAGGAGTTGCTGGTCGCCAGCCCGAAATACCTCGACCGCGCCGGCCGTCCCAAGGACCCGGACGAGTTGGCATCGCACGTCACGCTGAGCGTGCACGAGGACGAGGTTCGTCAACGCTGGGAGTTGCAGAGTCCGAAGGGTGAATCGCGGCGAATCGATCTCAAGCCGCGCCTGTCCGGCTTCGATTTCCCGATGCTGATGGCGCTGGTCAAGGATGGACTCGGTATCACCATGCTGCCGGAAACGCTGTGCGCCGATGCCGTGCGCACCGGTGAGCTGGAAGTGGTGCTGCCAGACTGGCGCCTGCCGCAAGGCATCGCCCACCTGGTCTTCGCCTCACGCCGCGGCCTGCTGCCGGCGGTACGCGTGCTGATCGATTTCCTGGCGGAAAAAGTGCCGCCACTGATCGAGGAATCACGACTGGATTGCCTCAATTGCCCGGGCGGCATGTCGGCGAATGCGAAGTTGAAGAAGCCATCCAAGCGCAGTACCGCCGATAATGAGGCGCATGCGACAATTTGATGCGCTTGATTGTTTTGATGCACTTGATCGTCATCCCCGCGAAAGCAGGTCATTCCAGCGACTTTGCCGTTGAATCGTCTTTCCCGCGAAGGCGGGAACCCAGCGACTTTGCCGTTAACGGCCAAGCCACTGGATCCCGCCTTCGCGAGGGGACGGCTTAGGAGCTGGGCTTTTTAGAAAATCACGGAGAGATGGCCGAGCGGTTTAAGGCACCGGTCTTGAAAACCGGCGTGGTAGCGATACCACCGTGGGTTCGAATCCCACTCTCTCCGCCATACGAACCGATAAGTGAATGATTTACTGATCGTTTGCGCGGCTCTGTACTGGATTCCCAACACTGATCCCCACCATGATTGCAGTGAGCCACACCAAGCTGACGGGTTGCGCGACAGCTAACTGGCTTCTCAATTGCGACGAACGGTCGCCTCCCGCCCGTCAACGTGTACGTGAAGGCGATTTCGCCCCTGTTTCTTCGCGATGTAGCAGGCCGCATCCGCCTGGCTCATTAGTTGCGAAAAGGAGTTTCCGGCACGGAATTGAACAACCCCGATACTCACGCCTATGACAAACGTCCGTTGGTGCCAGGTGAATCGAAAGCTGGCGACTGCATTGCGAAGCGATTCGGCGACACGCAAACCGGCATCCAAGGGGCAGTCGCGCAACACCACGGCAAATTCATCGCCCCCGAGACGGGCGAGTTCATCTGAAGGCCTCAGCTGAGCACCAAGAACGGTCGCCACGGCTTTCAGCAGTTCGTCCCCCGCGAGGTGCCCGGAGGTGTCATTGACGATCTTGAACTCGTCGAGATCCAGAAACAGCAGGACATGACCTTTGCCTTGCGGACCTTCGCCGTCCAGAACTACAGCAAGTTGTTGCTCGAACTCCCGTCGATTGATGAGATCAGTCAACGCGTCGTGCGACGCCTGATGGGTCACCCGTCCAGCCTGTTCGCGAGATACCGTAACGTCGCGGAAGACCAGAACAACCCCAACAATGTCATTGTCCGCGTCCCGGATTGGGGAGGCGGAATCGTCGATGGCGACACGGGTTCCGTCCCTGCGCAACAACGACGTCTCGGGAGCCAAGCCAGCGATCGCGCCCGATTTCAGCACCAGATCGACGGGACTTGGCGAGGCTTCGTCCGAGTCACCAACAAAGATCCTGAAAACCGCGCTGACGGGAGTGCCTGTCGCTTCGCCGTGGCCCCATCCGGTGAGCTGCTCCGCCATTGGATTCATCGAGGTGATGACGCCGAGCGTGTCCGTCGTGATCACGGCGTCTGCGATCGAGTGCAAGGTCACGCGCAGTCGTTCCCGCTCGAGCTTGATTGCGTTCTCGTTTTGTTTGCGAGT
>JBBJNO010000227.1:0-4428 GCA_037720875.1 Luteimonas sp.
CCTCCCACCCCCTCGACACCCCCACAACACCCCAACTGTTCAACTACTCTGCATCCGCCTCCGGAGTCCCTCATGCGCAACGCACTGCTGATCCCGCTCTTCGCCATGCTCACCGCCTGCACCCTCCCGAGTTGCGGCGAGAGCGCGCGCCTCGCGGTCAAGGACGGCATGGGCCCGGATCCGGTTTTGCCTGCGCCGGTGAAACGGCTCATTCCCACCGTCAACATCGCGCCCGCCAAGGGCTGGGCCGATGGCGCCAAGCCGGTCGCCGCCGCGGGTCTTGCGGTCAATGCCTTCGCCGACAACCTCGATCATCCGCGCTGGCTGTACGTGCTGCCCAACGGCGACGTGCTGGTGGCCGAAAGCAACGCGCCGCCGAAACCCGAGGACGGCAAGGGCATCAAGGGCGCGATCATGAAGGCGGTGATGAAGCGCGCCGGTGCCGGCGTGCCCAGCGCCAACCGCATCACCTTGCTGCGCGACGCGAACCACGATGGCATCGCCGAAACCCGCACGGTATTCCTGCAGGGGCTGTCGTCGCCGTTCGGCATGGCGTTGATTGGCGAGACCTTCTACGTGGCCAACGCCGATGCGGTGATGCAGTTTCCGTACCGTGCCGGCGAAACATCGATCGCCTCCGCAGGCAGCAAGCTCGCCGATCTTCCCGGCGGGCCGATCAACCATCACTGGACCAAGAGCCTGGTCGCCAGCGCCGATGGTTCGCGGCTGTATGTCGGCGTCGGCTCCAACAGCAACATCGTCGAGAACGGCATCGACGCCGAAACCAACCGCGCCGCGATCCTGGAAGTCAATCCCGCAACCGGGGCAACACGGGTGTTCGCCTCGGGGCTGCGCAATCCGGTCGGCCTCGCCTGGCAACCGCAGAGCGGGAGGTTGTGGACGGCGGTCAACGAGCGCGACGAACTCGGCAGCGACCTGGTGCCGGACTACATGACGTCGGTGCGCGATGGCGGCTTCTATGGCTGGCCGTACAGTTATTACGGGCAGACGCTGGATGCGCGGGTCAAGCCGCCGCGTCCCGACCTGGTGGCCAAGGCAATCAAGCCGGACTATGCACTCGGGCCGCATACCGGCTCGCTCGGATTGACGTTTTCGAATGCGGCCGCGTTGTTGCCGGCGGCGTATGCGAATGGTGCATTCGTCGGCCAGCACGGTTCGTGGAATCGCAATCCGCCGAGTGGGTACAAGGTTATTTTCGTACCGTTCGCAAACGGCATGCCGAGCAGTGAGGCGCGCGATGTGCTGACCGGATTTCTCGATGCGCAAAGCAATGCGCAGGGTCGGCCGGTGGGGGTGATCGTCGACAAGCTGGGCGCGTTGCTGGTGGCGGATGATGTGGGCAACGTCGTGTGGCGGGTGACGGCGGCGCGTTGAGTGCTTTCCTTCTCCCGGCGGGAGAAGGGAACAACGCACCTCCCGCGTAGAATTTGCGGCATGATCACCGCCGCACTCGAAACCCTGCTGCTTCCCATCACCTCCGGCGCGCTGCCTTGGCCCGGGACCGGCGCGCTGTTCCTGCGCGCGCAGGAGGGCTGGCCCTTGCATGCGCACGCATTCCCGGGGCTGGTCAGCCAACAAACCTTCAAGCCGGAATTCGACAGCCTGCAACGCGCCGGCATTGAGGTCCGCAACGACGGCACCAGCACCCGTTATCCGCTGGTGCTGGTGTTGCCGCCGCGACAGCGCGACGAAGCCCGCACGTTGTTGGCCTACGCGATCGCGCGCACGCAGCCGGGCGGCGTCGTCATCGCCAGCATGGCCAACGACGAAGGCGCGAAATCCGGCGAGTCCGATCTCGCCCGCATCGCCGGGCCGTTGCACGTCCTGTCGAAAAACAAATGCCGCGTGTTCTGGACCGCGCCACTGCAAGATGCCTTCGACCCCGTGCTCGCGGCGGAATGGGCGCAGCTCGACGCGCCGCGCCCGATCCTCGATGGCCGCTTCACCAGTCGTCCCGGCGTGTTCGCCTGGGATCGCATCGATGTCGCATCGGCCTTGCTGGCCGCACATCTGCCCAACGATCTCGCCGGACGCGGCGCCGATCTCGGCGCGGGGTATGGCTACCTCGCGACGGAAGTGCTGGCGCGTTGCCCCAATGTCGTCGCACTGGATCTGTACGAGGCGGAAGCGCGCGCGCTGGAGTTGGCGCGGATCAATCTCGCGCCATTCCGATCGCCCGCCGCGGTCGAGTTCCACTGGCACGACGTCACTGCGGGCTTGCCGCAACGCTACGACTTCATCGTCACCAATCCCCCGTTCCACGCGCAGGTCGGCGCCGATCGGCCCGACATCGGCCGGCGTTTCATCAACGCGGCGGCGGACGCGTTGCAGCCCGGCGGACGACTGTGGCTGGTCGCCAACCGGCACCTGCCCTACGAGGAAGTGTTGAACACCGGTTTCGGCACCACGCGCATCGTCGCGCAGCTGCATGGCTTCAAGATCATCGAGGCAGTCAAGGCGATGCCGGCCAAGGTGCGTCCCATCAAACCCCTCGACAAGGCATCGCTACGCAACGCATCGATGGACAGCCGCGCGCGATGAGGCTGGTGCGCCTGATCGGCAACCTTGGTTACGGCAGCCGCAAGGAGATCGCGGCGATGTTTCGCGAAGGCCGCATTGTCGATGCGGCAGGCGACGTGTTGTACGCCGACGACAAGGCGGCGCATGCCGACATCTGCATCGATGGCGAACCGCTGGATCCGCCGCACGGCCTGGTGCTGATGCTGCACAAACCGGTGGGCTACACCTGCTCGACCAAGGATGCCGGCCGCATCGTTTACGACCTGCTGCCGCCGCGTTTTCGCCTGCGCTCGCCGGTGCTGTCCACGGTCGGCCGCCTCGATCGCGACAGCAGCGGCTTGCTGCTGATGACCGACGACGGCGCGCTGCTGCATCGCATCGTGTCGCCGAAATCGAAATTGTCCAAGGTCTACGAAGCGACCCTCGCCAATGACCTGCGCGGTGACGAGGCGGCCGTCTTCGCCAGCGGGACATTGCTGCTGGAGTCGGAAACCACGCCGTTGCTGCCGGTGCGGATGGAGACACTGGAAGCGCGGTCGGTGCGCGTGACCTTGACCGAAGGTCGTTACCACCAGGTGCGCCGCATGTTCGCCGCCGTCGGCAACCACGTCGAAACCCTGCACCGCAGCCGCATCGGTGGGTTGGGGTTGCGGGCGTTGCCGAGTGGCGAATGGCGCGTGTCGCCGCCGTCCGATATCGAACAACTGTTCAACGCTTGAACCGTAGCCTGGGTCGCGCCGAAGCCGCTTACGCGGGGCCATACGTGCCGGTCGCAGAACAGCATTCATCCACTCAAGCGTGTGGGCACCTCGGGCTACCTCTGGACGGAAAGTCTGCCGGTGCTCGCGGCTTCAGCCGCTGCTACAGGGCCAGCAGATTTCGCCAGCCTGCGTGACCCAGTGTCCGCAACGTGGCCTGATTGCGTTCCACGATCGCATCGGAATCCGGAAACGCCTCCACCGCACGCGCAACACTGTCCTCGCGCAGCAGGTGCAGCATCGGGTACGGCGAGCGGTTGCTGTAGTTCTCGATGTCGTCAGGAGCGCTGCCGGTGAACTGGTACTGCGGATGGAAACTGGCGACCTGCAGCACGCCGTCCAGCACCAGCGCCTCGACCAGTGCGTCGGCGTCGTCGAGGAAATCGTTGTAGTCGAGGAAGTCGGCCAGCACCTGCGGGTGGATCAGCAGGGTCGTGTCGATCTGCCCGGCGGGCGTGTCGCGCAACAGCACCAGTTCGTTGCCGAGGTCTTCCAGTAGCGCCTCCGGCGTGGTCGCACCACTCAACACGAAACGCACTTGTTGCCTGGCGACAACGGCCTTGGCGAACGGGCAGAGGTTGAGGCCGATGACGGCGCGTTGCAGCCAGCGTTGGGTGGTGGCGATGGGGTCGTCAGGCATTCGATTCGTCACTGAAACATTCCTGTTCGTCATTCCCGCGAAGGCGGGAATCCAGCGACTTCAAGCTCTAAGGCACTGGATTCCCGCCTTCGCGGGAACGACGGCAAGGGCACTCGCTCTATTTGAAACGCGGGCAAATACTCAATCGCGAAAATTCTCGAACTGCAGCGGCAACTCGAATTCCGCCGCGCGCAGCAGCTGCATCGCCGCCTGCAGGTCGTCGCGTTTCTTGCTGCTGACCCGCAGCTTGTCGCCATTGATCTGCGCCTCGACCTTCAGCTTGGCGTCCTTGATCGTGGTCACGATCTTCTTCGCCAGGTCACGCTCGATGCCCTGCTTGACCGTGACCTTCTGCTTGGCGCCGGCCAGGTTGGTGTCCATGTCGCCGAACTCGAGGCAACGCACGTCAATCTTCCGCGCCACCAGCCGCGCGCGCAGGATGTCGGCCATCTGCTGCACCTGGAAATCGCTGGGCGCGGACTGCGTGAT
>JBBJNO010000228.1:0-4425 GCA_037720875.1 Luteimonas sp.
GGGTCGTTCATCCAGTCCATGTCGGACTCCTAGAGTTCTTCGACCGTGGTGCGCTTGCTGCGCCGGATCAGCCAGCCCACGCCACGCAGGTCGCTGATCCCGACCAGCGCGCGGTTGAAATTGTTGTACTTGGACACGCCGGTAGAACGCGCGCGATGGTTCACCGGCACGCTGATGGTCCGCCAGCCCGCGCGCTGCATCAGCGCCGGCAGGTAGCGGTGCATGTGGTCGAAATACGGCAGGTCGAGGAAGGCGTCGCGCTCGAACAGCTTGGTGCCGCAGCCGGTGTCCGGCGTGTCGTCGCGCAGCATGCGCGCGCGGATCGCGTTGGCCCACTTCGACGCCCAGCGCTTGCTGCCGCTGTCCTGGCGATCGACGCGCCAGCCGGCGATCAATTTCGTGTCCGGCGACGCGGCATCGCGCGCGCCGATGAGCTTGGGGATGTCAGCCGGATCGTTCTGACCATCGCCATCGAGCGTCGCGATCCACGCGCCGCGCGCAGCCTTGATGCCGTTGCGCAGGGCCGTGCTTTGTCCGCTCTGGCTGACGTGGCGGAGCACGCGCAGTTCCGGCGTCGTGGCCTTGAGCTGTTGCAACACGTCATGCGTCGCATCGCGCGACTGGTCATCGACGTAGACGACCTCGAAGTCGACCTTGCCACGCAACGCGGCGACGATTTCCGCGACCAGCGGCGCGACGTTGTCCTGTTCGTTGAAGACCGGGACGACGACCGAGAGTTGCACGGGATCAGTCACGCGTCAGCTCCAGAATACGGCCGCAACTACCGCACCGTCCCACGCAACCGCTCCAACACCCCGTCCAGCGTATCCAGGTCGGTGTAGTGGATCACCAGGCGGCCCTTGTTGCCGCGGCCGTGCTGCACGACGACGCGGGTGCCCAGCGTTTCGCCGAGTTCGCGTTCCAGCGTGGCGATGTCGGCGTGCGGTTCGTTCTTGCTGCCGTTTTTCTTCTTGATCGTCGCCGGCACCTTGCCGGACGAAAACTGTTGCGCGCGATGTTCCACCTCGCGCACCGACCAGCCATGTTCCGCGGCATCGGAGGCCAGGCGGCTCGCGAGCTCGGGCGCCAGCGTCAGCAACGCGCGTGCGTGGCCCATTTCCAGGCGGCCGGCTTCCAGCAACGCGCGGATCGCGGGCGGCAATTCCAGCAAGCGCAGCAGGTTGGACACCGATGCGCGCGAACGGCCGACCGCGTCGGCGGCCTGCGCGTGGGTCAGGGTGAATTCCTCGATCAGGCGATGCAACGCTTGCGCTTCCTCCAGCGGATGCAGGTCCTCGCGCTGGATGTTCTCGATCAACGCCATCGCGATCACGGTGCGGTCGTCGACTTCACGCACCACCACCGGAATGTCGTCCAAGCCCACTTGCTGCGATGCACGCCAGCGGCGCTCGCCGGCGACAATCTCGTAGCGGTTCTTGCCGATCTCGCGCACCACGATCGGCTGGATCACGCCTTGCGCGCGGATGGATTCGGCGAGCTCGCCGAGCTTGTCCGGATCCATGGTCGTGCGCGGCTGGTATTTGCCGGGCTGCAACTGCCCCACCGGCAGCCTGCGCAGGCTGTCGCCGGGATGCGCTTCGAGTGCAGGCGCTTCGGCGGCGGCCTTGGGGCCGAGCAAGGCCTCCAGTCCGCGGCCGAGGCCGCGTTTCTTGGTGGCGGTCACGTGCCGTTCCTCATGGAATTGTCTTCCAGGTCACGCTGCTGCATCGCATTCGCCTTCTGTGTCTTTTTCTTGTCGATGTCGCGCTCGTGCTGGCGACGCAACACTTCGCCCGCCAACCCCAGGTACGCCACGCTGCCGCGCGAGGTCTTGTCGTAACCGAGGATGCTCTGGCCGTGGCTCGGCGCCTCGGCCAGGCGCACGTTGCGCGGCACGATGGTGCGGAACACCTTGTCGCCAAAGTGCTGCACCAGCTCCGCCGACACTGCGTTGGCGAGGTTGTTGCGCACGTCGAACATGGTGCGCAGCACGCCTTCGATTTCCAGCAATGGGTTCAGCCGACCTTTCAGCGCATCGATGGTCTGCAGCAGCGACGTCAGGCCTTCCAGCGCGTAGTACTCGCACTGCATCGGCACCAGTACCGAATCGGCGGCGGTCAGTGCATTCAAGGTCAGCAACGACAACGCCGGTGGGCAGTCGATGATGATGAAATCATAGTGGCCGCGCAGCGGGTCCAGCGCGCGCTTGAGTCGTTGTTCGCGGCCTTCCTGGTCCATCAGTTCGATTTCGGCGGCGGTCAGGTCGTTGTTGCCGGGCAGCAGGTCGAAACCTTCCGCGGTCTGGACGATGGCTGCATCGGCATGCGTCTCCTCCAGCAACACGTCGCAACTGGATGCCGCCAATTCACGCTTGTCGATGCCGCTGCCCATCGTCGCGTTGCCTTGCGCGTCGAGATCGACCAGCAGCACGCGCTTGGGCGTGCGCGCCAGCGCCGCGGCCAGGTTGACCGCCGTGGTGGTTTTGCCGACGCCGCCTTTCTGATTGGCAATAGCGATGATGCGGGCCATGGCGGCGCGAGGTTCCCTGCAGGAGTTTCGGCGCGAACGGCCGGAGGGAGATTATGCCGTAGGGCGGGTCTCGACCCGCCGCTTTTCGGCCGGCATCAAGTGCGGCGGGTCTGGACCCGCCGCTTTTCGTCCGGCATCAAGTGCGGCGGGTCAAGACCCGCCCTACGAAAGGCTCTGGTCGCGGCTCACAACGACCAGATGCCGCGCCGCCTCCAGCCCCGGCACGTTCAATGGATGAACGGCCTCGACCTGCCAGCCGGCCGGCAATTCGGCGATTTCCGCATCCGGCCGCGCGCCCTTCATTGCCAGCAGGCGGCCGCCGGGTTTCAGCAGGTGGCCGCCGACGTCGACGATGCCGCGCAGCGTGGCCAGTGCGCGCGCCGTGACCAGGTCGTAGGCGCCGGGCTCATCGAGCGCCTCGGCGCGCGACTCGGCGACGCGCGCGTTGTGCAATCCCAGCACGCGCACCGCCTCGCGCAGAAAGCGCGCCTTCTTGCCGTTGGATTCGACCAGCGTGACCTGCAACGCGGGATGGGCGAGCGCCAGCGGAATGCCCGGCAATCCCGGGCCCGTGCCGAGGTCCGCCAACGCGCCCGACGTCGCATGCGCATGCATCGCCAGCGAATCGAGCAGGTGTTTGCCGACCATCGCGCGCGGGTCGCGGATCGCGGTGAGGTTGTAGGTGTTGTTCCAGTGCACCAGCAGCGCGAGGTACGCCAGCAACCGTGGCGCGAGGATGCTTGCGTCGAGACCGAGCGTGAGCAGGCCGGCGTCGAGCGTGTTGCGGAGTTCGGCTGGGAATTCGGAAGGCATTGCAGGCAAGTATCGCGCAGGAGGAACACATTGGCGGCCATGCATTGGCGGCCATGGCTCGGACGCATGTCTTCGACAGCAGGTCGAGCAAAAGCAGCGCAGCAAGCTCCGCTCTACAAACGCGTTGAAGGAGTGCAGTCGCGGGGGCAAGCGCCGCTCTACCGGGCGGGCCGCCACGCGAGCGCAGCGCGATAGGCTTTCGCCGGGACGAATTCGATCAACGACCAGTCCTTGGCCGCGCCCAGTCCGGCATCGCATTCGACCAACACCAGGCCCTCGCGGGTCTCCGCAAACGCAAGTCTGTCCAGCCCGAAGGCAAGCCCGTATCCGTGCGCCTTCAGCACGGCTTCCTTTGCGCACCACAGCCGGATGAAGGCCTCTTCGCGTCCGCCATCGGCGTGGGCTGAAAGCCAGCGCGTCTCCGCGGCGGTGAAATAGCGTTGCGCCAACTCGAGTACGCGCGGACGCGGGCGCATGCGTTCCAGATCAACGCCGACCTGCACCTGCCGCCCAAGGATGATCAACAGCTGTTCGCCACTGTGGCTCCAGGAAACGTCGAAGTGCTCAAACGGCGCCGCCAGCTGCGGGCGTCCACGCGCACTGCGCTGTAGCGGGATGGCATCCGCTTCGCAATCGAGAGGCTGCGCCAGCCACGATCGGACCGCCCGTTCCGCCGGCCTGCCGTGCGCATGTGGCTGCCACGCGCAATACAGCGGACCCAGCATGAACGTGGCGTTGGAAAACGACGGCATGGCGAGCGGACTTGGCGCGAATCGGGGCGGCCAGCGTAAGCTATCCGTCGACATCGGCCGGACACTGGGCGGCCGCGGGGGAATCAGCCGAATGGCGGCAGTCATCGAATCCAGCGAACAGATCACCGGCGCCACGCCCATGGCGATTGGCGAGCGCACGCGCGTCATCGTCTGCACGACGCAAGGCGACATCACGCTGTCGACGTTCTTCGCGCAGGTGCGTGGCCTCGCCGCGCAACTGCCGGCTGGCCGCCATGCGATCAACCTGTGCGAAGACCGTTACCGTTTTTTGCTGGCGTTGTGCGCCGCGGCCGTGCGCGGCCAGGTCACG
>JBBJNO010000015.1:0-17460 GCA_037720875.1 Luteimonas sp.
GCCGGACGCCAGCTTTTGCCGGAACGCAGCCAGTTTCATCACCGTCGGGTTGACCTCGCGCTGCAACGTGGCTTGTGCAGGCAACAGTGCGTGCACCGCATCGGCGAAACCGAGTTCGCCGACGATCATCAGGTCGACATCGCTGTGCCCGCTCTGGTTGCCGGCGGCCATCGATCCGTACACGAAAGCGCAGGCGATCTGCTCGGCCAATGAGGCCAGACCCGCGCGCAGCACATCCACCAGGCCGGCCGTCTTGCGCATCAATCCGGTCAGTTCCGGCAGGACAGGGCAGGCCGGATCGATGCGGTAGAACACTTGGCGTCCGACCTGTTGGCGCTGCAGCACGCCGTATTCCACCAGCGAGGTGAGTTCGCGGTGCAGGCTGCCGGGCGACACGCCGGTGATGCGGACCAGCTCCCTTACGTGCCGCGGTTCCTCCGGGCGCAGCAGCAGCGCGGCCAGGATGGCCGTCCGCGTTTCGCCCAGCAGGTGGTGGATGAGTGTCTTCATGTTCTCAATTCGAGAACATTTGTACTCAAAATGAGAACAACGTGCAAGGTGACGCAGATCTGTTTGCAGTTTGCAGGTGCCCTACAACCGCAGTCCCCGCTGCCCCGGCGCCCAGCGGCTCACGTCCAGCTGCGCGGTACCGATGCCCAGCCCGCGCACCCACCGGGCCGAGGCATCCAGCGAGCCCCAGGTCTTCGGCCCGCCGCGGGCGGTGGCCGCGACCACGGTGGCCGTGCCCATGTCCACCTCGACGTGGAACCGCGCGCCGTCGGCGATGATCCGCAGCCGCTTGACCGCGCCGGCTTCCACCAGCGCCCGCAGGGTCTTCTCATTCATCGGCTTGCGCCTCCTCGAAGAGATCCACCTGCTCGGGGATCGGGATGCCCGCGGCCTCGCAGTGCCGGCGGATCAGCAGTTCAATCAGGTTGGCCACGCTGCGGTGCTCATGCAGCGCTGCCACCCGCGCGGCCTCCTTCAGCGCCGGATCGATCCGCAGGTTGAGGGTGCTGGTCTTCTTGGGGGCCATCGGGTCTGGCAGCGCGGGTGGTGATGTCAATGTAACGCAGATGTGCGCGGGATGCGGTCACCAAGCCAAGTCACGGCAGGACCGAGGCCCCCTTTCAGCGGCGGCTGGCAAATTGCAGTGTGAGTCGTGACCCGTTACGGTCCGGCGGGGATAAGGACATTCCGCCACAAAGGCCTGGAAGCCTGTTTCCGGACGGGCACCACCCGCGGCATCCAGCCTGCCCACAAGCAGCGGTTGAGCCGGCAGTTGTTTGCCCTCAACAATGCCGCCGGCCCGCAGGACATGAACGTCCCCGGCTGGCGGCTACATCCGCTGCAAGGGAAGCTGCAGGAGCACTGGTCGGTCACGGTCAACGGCAACTGGCGACTGACCTTCAAGTTCGAGGATGGTGACGCCATCCTGATCGATTACCAGGACTACCACTGACAGGAACGACCATGAGCCTCATGCACAACCCGCCGCATCCGGGAGAAGTGTTGCGCGAGTGGCTGCAAGGCCACACCACCACCGACGCGGCCGACAAGCTCGGCGTGGCTCGCGTCACCCTGTCGCGCATCCTCAACGGTGCCGCCGGCATCAGTGCCGAAATGGACTTGCGCCTGGCCCGTGCCCTCGGCACCAGCCCCGGATTCTGGCTGCGGATGCAGGGCGAGCGCGACCTCTGGCTGGCCGGCAAGACCCTGAAGGCGAAGGTCGGCAAGATCATTCCGGACTCGGAGCGCGTCGCCGACGTTGCCTGAGCAGTGACCAGGGAAGACTGATCGTCACCCTCGGGCCATCGCTGCCTCTTTTTTGGCCATCGATGCCGGTCAAAGCGCCATCGTTGCCGCTTCAACGGGCACCACTGCCGCTTTTTTCGCCATCGCTGCCGCTTTGACCGACAGCGATGCCGCTTTGACCGGCATGCATGGCACCGCGCACCGGCAACGATGCCGCTTTTTTCGCCATCGATGGCACTACGCACCGGCAACGCTGCCGCTTTTTTCGCCAGCGTTGCCGCTTTGAACGGCATCGATGCCGCTTTTTTCGCCATCGATGCCACTGCGCACCGGCAACGTTGCCGCTTTTTCCGGCATCGCTGCCGCTTTGACCGGCATCGATGGCACTTTGAACGCCGTCGCTGCCGCTTTACCCGGCAGCAGGCAAACAAAAAGCCGCATCACTGCGGCTTCCTGCGTGTTGCATGACGGTCAGGGTGCCAACGGTCAGGCCGGCTCGGGCTCGGTCGTGCGCGCGGTCTTGGCGAAACGCGAGCCGAGGTCCTTGCGCAGCGCTTCCAGCCCCTGGTTCTTGCCGGCCACCTTCAGCAGTGCGTAGCCCTGCAGGGCGACATTCATGACGTCGCTACCGAGGGCGATCTCGGTATCCGAGGCGCGCTCGGCCAGCCGCGTCAGTCGCTGCACCAGCGGACGCAGACGGTCCAGCGCGGCTAGGTCGGCCTGTGCTTCGGTGATGTTGACGCTGGGCGGGACGATCTGCGGGTTCTGTCGCAGCACGCCGATGGTCTGCCGGCAAAACGTCTCCGACTTCTCGCCCATGCGGGTGAGGGCGCGGCGGGCATCGACGTTGAGTGCGATCAGGTCCGACAACTGGATTTCCAGGTCGGCGAGCAATTGCTCGACGGCCATGACGCGTGCGTCGGACAGGGTGATCGATACGAGGTTCTGGCTCATTGCATTTTCCTTTGCATGTTGAGACGGTCGACCGGCCGCGGACGCGACCTGCAAGCCAACCATCCCGCCCCGCCGCGTTCCATGTGGCGTGTGGTGTTGCTTGTGACCGACCGCAGGGTCGGCGACTGGAGCGGGGTGGAGTTTGCCAGATGACTGGTTCATGTGCATCCCCAACAGCAGTTCGTAGGATGGGTCGAGCGCAGCGACACCCATTCCACAGCGCTCCCGTTAGTCTTGGGTAATTCGTTCAAGGTCCAGCAAGGCGGGTAATCTAAACGACCAAGCGCCAAGCGGAGAGTCGAAGGCGACCATGATGGGATCTCCCACAGATGAGTGATTCGGCTCCAGAGCGTCGTGCGCGTCAGCAGATCGACGCCCAGCTCATCGCCGCAGGCTGGTTCGTTCAGGATTACAAGCAATTCGATCCGTCGGCCGGTCGGGGCATCGCGCTACGCGAAGCGCCGCTCAAATCGGGCACGTGCGATTACCTGCTGCTGGTGGATCGAAAGGCCGTCGGCGTTGTCGAAGCCAAGAAGGTTGGAACACTTCTGTCGGGCGTCGCCGAGCAGTCGGTCCATTACGCCAAGAGCCTGCCGGATTTCATTAAATCCAACGCGCCCGGCCTATTGCCGTTTCTCTATGAATCGACCGGCGTGGAAATTTTCTTCCGCGACGAGCGCGATCCTTCGCCACGTTCCCGCCGGGTCTTCTCGTTCTTTCGCCCGGACACGCTCGCTGACTGGCTGACCGAACCGGTCACTCTGCGGGCGCGACTCGCGACGGTGCCCACCGTCCATCCACTGCCGCTACAAAACCTTCGCGCCTGCCAAATCGAAGGCATTACCAATCTCGAAGAATCCTTCGCCGCCGCCCAGCCGCGCGCGCTGATCCAGATGGCTACTGGCGCGGGCAAGACCTACACCGCATGCAGCTTTACCTATCGGCTGATCAAGTATGCCGGGGCGAAACGCGTGCTGTTCCTTGTCGACCGCGCCAATCTCGGACGCCAGGCCATGGCCGAGTTTCAGCAGTTCGTCGCGCCCGACACCGGCCGCAAGTTCACCGAGGTCTACAACGTCCAGCATCTGACCTCGAACAACCTCGATCCTGTCGCCCGCGTCACCATCTGCACCATCCAGCGCCTGTACGCGATGCTGCGCGGTGAGGAGCTCGACGAAGACCTCGACGAGAAATCCGGCTACGAAGTCGCCACCGCGGACGACCGCCCGAAAGACGTCGCCTACACCGAGCGCGTTCCGATCGAAACCTTCGACTTCATCGTCATGGATGAGTGTCACCGCTCGATCTACGGGCTGTGGCGTCAGGTGCTCGAATACTTCGATGCATTCCTGATTGGTCTCACCGCCACGCCATCGAAGCAGACCATCGGGTTCTTCAACCAGAACCTCGTGATGGAATACAACCATGAGCGCGCCGTCGCCGATGGTGTCAACGTCGGTTACGAGGTCTATCGGATCAAGACACAGGTCACCGAGCAGGGCGGCGCGGTTGAGAAAGGTTTCTATGTCGACAAGCGCAGTAAGGAGACTCGCGCCGTGCGGTGGGAGCGCCTCGACGAAGACTTTGCCTACGCTGCCAGGGATCTCGACCGCTCCGTCGTGGTGAAGTCGCAGATCCGCACCGTGCTGCAGGCGTTCAAGGACGCGTTGTTCACCGAACTTTTCCCCGAGCGCACCCTCGTTCCCAAGACACTGATTTTCTGCAAGGACGACTCGCACGCCGAGGACACCGTTCATCTGGTCCGCGAGGTCTTCGGCAAAGGCAACGACTTCGCCAAGAAGATCACCTACAAGACCTACAACCCGGAGACCAAGCGCTACGAAAAGTCCGAGACGCTCATCCAGGAGTTCCGCACCTCGCCGCAACTCCGCATCGCCGTCACCGTGGACATGATCGCCACCGGCACGGACATCAAACCGCTGGAATGTCTGCTGTTCCTGCGCGACACGCGCAGCCGCACTTACTTCGAGCAGATGAAAGGTCGTGGCACACGCGTTCTGACGCCGACCGATTTACAAGCCGTGAGTGGCGCGGATGCCCGCGCCAAGACCCACTTTGTCATCGTCGATGCCGTGGGGGTGTGCGAGAGCGACAAGACCGACTCGCGTCCACTCGAACGCCAGCGCACCGTCGCCTTCGACAAATTGCTGCTCGGCGTAGCGCTGGGTAAACGTGACGAAGACACGCTCACCACGCTGGCCGGGCGCCTCGCCCGGCTCGATCGCGAAATTTCCCGCGACGAAGCGAAGAAGCTCGCCGAACTGTCCGGCGGAAAATCCTTGTCAGAACTTTCCGGCACGCTCCTCCGGGCCATTGACCCCGACGTGATCGCCGAGCGCGCCACTGGCAAGCCCGGTGCAGTCCCGGTAGAAGTCGCGCCGGACGCCATGGCGGCCGCAGGTAAACAATTGGCCGATGAAGCCTGCGCGCCATTCGATGTACCCGCCCTGCGCGACGCGCTTGCCAAGGCCAAGCAGGATGCGGAGCAGACCATCGATACCGTCACCATGGATGCCGTGCTGAGCCAGGGCTTCGACGCCGCTGCCAAGGCGAAAGCCACCGAACTAGTCCAGGCCTTCCGCGACTACATTGCCGCGCATCAGACCGAGATCGACGCGCTCCAGATCCTGTACAGCCGCCCGTTCAAGCAGCGGCTCACTGAGCCGATGCTCAAGGAACTGGAGAAGAAACTCCGCGACAACCACGCTGCGTGGACCGAGGACCGCCTCTGGGACGCCTTCGCCGTCACCGCACCCGGTAAAGTCAAAGGTCGCTCGCAAGTAGGACGCTTTGCCGACCTCGTTGCGTTGGTCCGCTTCGCTTTGGAGCAACAACCGGTGCTCGCGCCTTTTGCCGACTCTGTATCCGAACGGTTCAACGAATGGCTGATGGACAAGGCCAAGGCCGGGGCGGTCTTCACGCCCGAGCAAACCATTTGGCTCAGCCTGATCCGCGACCACATTGCCACGGCCATCAGCATCGAGCCCGAGGATCTGGAACTCTCGCCGTTCAATCAGCGCGGCGGCTTGGGCAAGGCGCATCAACTCTTCGGCGAGCAACTGCCCAGGCTGCTCGATGAATTGAACACAGCTCTCGCGGCATGACGGGGTCTCTAAAAAACCTCGCTTTTGCTCGTCATTCCCGCGTAGGCGGGAATCCAGTGCCTTTGCTTTCACCGGTTTAGAGTCGCTGGATCCCCGCCTGCGCGGGGATGACGATCTGCTTTCGGTTTTTAGAGGTTCCCATGACATTTAATAGACAAGAGCCTTCCTGACATGGACATTCGAGAAGTCATCAAGACGGTCAACCAGATGCAGGCCGACGGCGTGATTGAACGCTACGCAATCGGCGGCGCGGTCGGGGCGACCTTTTACCTTGAACCTGTCGCGACGCTGGACGTGGACATCTTCACTACGTTCCAGCCAGAGCAAGGCAGTCTGGTCATCAGTCCGACGCCGATTTTCGATTATCTCAAGGCGCGTGGTGGTTCGATGGAGGGCGAATACATCGTGATCGCTGGCTGGCCCGTGCAGTTCCTCCCACCCGCCACGCCGTTGGTGGAGGAGGCATTGAGCGAAGCAGTCAGCAGGGATGTTGATGGCACTCCGGTGCATGTCTTCACCGCAGAACACCTGGCGGCGATTGCGCTCCAGGTCGGGCGCGCCAAGGACAAGGCCCGGCTCCTCCAGTTCATCGAGGAAGGCGTGCTTGACGCTGCACGCTTCCAGGCCATCCTCGCCCGACATGGTCTGGTGGATGCGTGGCATACGTTTGAACGACAGTTTCTGAAGGACACGCCATGAGCTTCGATTTTCAGAAGATGCTTGAAAGCAAACACGCGCTGCGCCGCAATCTTGCCGCTCGGCCCATGGCGGAGAAGTTGCGCATGCTCGATGCCTTGCGCGAGCGGGAACTTGCCATTCGGGGCAACGCGGTTCATTCCGATGCCACCGCCGTCCGCGAAATACTTGCGCCATATCGCATCAAGCCGGCATGAGTGCGAATCCCGACGCTGCAGCCAAAACGGGGCGGCAGAAAAAAGCTCATGGGAACGGCCGCCGCGCCGCCGCCCTGAGTCACGAATACCCAAACACGTCGAGGCCTGCAGTGGCGGAAGAAGGTGAAAAAGTTCCGCTCGGCGATGTTACGGAGACGAGAGTTGAGCAAACCGGACCACAGCGACACGAGTTCACATACGTGGACATCGGGAGCATCGACCGGGACACGAAACGCATCGTTGATCCGAAGGTACTGCAGGCGTCTAACGCGCCCAGCCGGGCAAAGCAGTTTCTTAAGGCAGGTGACGTCCTTGTTTCCATGACCCGCCCGAATTTGAACGCGGTCGCTCTCGTTCCACCTAACCTCGATGGTGCAATTGCTTCCACTGGATTTCACGTCTTGCGCGCCCGGGAGGCCGAACCCGCATTTCTCTTCTACGCAGTTCAGTCGCGTGAGTTCATTGATGCGATGTGCCTGAAGGTCCAAGGCGCGCTCTATCCGGCCGTGCGCCCGAGGGACATTTCTTCCTTCTGCATTCCGCTCTCATCCCTGCTTCAACAGCGACGGATCGTTGCGGAGATAGAGAAGCAACTCACGCGGCTGGAGGCGGGGGTGGTGGCGTTGCGACGGGTGCAGGCCAACCTCAAACGCTACCGCGCCGCCGTACGCAAAGCCGCCTGCGAAGGCCGCCTCGTCCCCACCGAAGCCGAACTCGCCAAAGCCAGAAATCGGAAAGAAAAATTTGAAACTGGCGAAGCGTTGCTTGCCCGCATCCTCACCGAACGTCGTCAAAACTGGCAAGGCCGTGGCAAATACAAGGAACCAGCCACCCCCGCAACTGCCAAACTGCCGCAGCTTCCCGAAGGCTGGACGTGGGCAACGGTTGAACAACTTGCCTCACCTGAAGCGAACTCAATCACCGACGGCCCGTTTGGTTCAAACCTCAAGACCGAGCATTACAAGGACAGCGGCCCTCGTGTCATCCGACTTCAGAACATTGGCGATGGAGTCTACGTCGATGAAGAGGCGCACATTTCCCAAGCTCACTTTGAGCGCCTTCAGAAACATCGTGTGTTCACGAATGATGTCGTGATTGCCGGGTTCGGAGAGAACCCGCCCCGTTCCTGCATCATTCCAGAAGCGCTCGGTCCAGCCATCGTCAAGGCGGACTGTATTCGTTTCAAACCGCACAGCTCAGTCACGCCGAAATACATGAACGCTGCCCTCAATTCCGATCCCGTACGCAGAAGGACTAAAGGAATGGTTCACGGCGTGGGTCGCCCACGGCTGAATCTAGGGGAGATAAAGTCCATCGTGCTCCCGCTTCCTTCCATTGCAGAGCAGACGCGGATAGTTAACGAAGTGGAGCGACGGTTGAGCGTGGTGGAAGAGTTGGAAGCGGCGGTGTCCGCCAACCTCCAGCGCGCCATCCGCTTGCGCCAATCCATCCTCCAGAAAGCGTTTGCCGGAAATCTGGCACCCATATGAAGAAGCAAAAAGGACGTTACTACCTCTCTCGTGTCATAAAGCTGGGAGAGCTGACACAAGACAAGCTAATGGCAGCGGTGTTGAATGCGCCAGTCTTGCGCATTGGAAAGTTTGATTGGGCTTTTACAGACGCCTTGGACGGACGCAAAAGTGGTTCAAACTTTGTTTTTGGCAAGCTAGCCAAATACTCAAGCGAAGGCCACGTCATGGTCGTTGACCCAGCCAATAAGTCGCAGCAAGAAGCGTTGGCACCTAATCTACTGGTTGCTAGTTCACCATTTGTCTATCTTCCAGATTTTTCGGGAGTTGCTTTTCTACACGTGTGGAATGGTATTCAGGAGGAGCTATTCCCAAAGCGTTTTTGTTCATTGGTTCAAGCCGCGTACGAAAATTTCTTCGTAGAGTGTTCCGTAGAACCTGTGGCCGATTACCGTGCTTTCGTCGAAAAGCTCAACAACTTGGAAAGAATCACCGAAATGAGCGCGAAAGTTCATCCGCCAAACCCTCTGTTCGGGCATCAGTGGGAGAAGCTCAAAGAGTACATCGAGCACAGGAACGCTGAAGAGATTTCAATAAGAGAGAAGAAAATGGACGGCTCTGGTATCAACTCTGAGTTATTGCCGTTGATGCAGAATTTATTGAATAAATCGCATGGTGACGCCACGCCGGATCACGCGATTGATATTACCGATGCTGCAATGCTGATGGCGGCAGACGGATATGGCAATGGGAAGATAGTAGGAGAGCAAGACGGCGAAACAGTAGTTATTCGCACTTCTGACACTCACAAGAGTTTTGTTTTTGCTAAGGAGCCAGAGCCGATCGAGCTTGCAAATGCAGCCGCTAAGTATTTCGAGGTGATCTCGAAGGAAAGGGATATGGCGCACTGATGCGGCGCGTACTCGTCACCTTGCGATACATATTCGTATCTCCTGAATTTCTGATTTGTTTGGTTGGAATAACCATGTATGTGTTTTTGTCTGACCAGCTTGTTTGGCTCAGCGGGCGAATTGGCGGCCAAGCAGATCTGCTCAAGTATTTCGGCCTCTTGCCTTTCGGTTTAGTCGTTTACGACTCCAAAGTGGTTAAAAGCATTCTTATACCAGACGGCGACAAACTAAATCTTTTTCAACAGTGGGATCTTTATGGTGATTTCAAGTTGGGTTGCATTGTTGGATTAATCTACGCTGTGCTCTTTGCAGTCGTAGGCATTGCATGCTTTTTCTTCGATTGGAAAGTTCCTTCTGCTCATCAATCAGCGCTACTTCTTACTTCTATGACAGGTGCGCTGACCGTCTCCGCAACTCTATACTTTGCGCACCTCAAGATTGAAGAAATGTTTCGACGGCATTCTAGGCAGTCACCATGAGTACGCCTTCAGCTCTTGTTTCCAAACTCTGGAACTACTGCAACATCCTCCGCGATGACGGCCTGTCCTACGGCGATTACGTCGAGCAGCTGACGTTCCTGCTATTCCTGAAAATGGCAGACGAGCAGGCGAAGCCGCCATTCAACAAGCCGTCGCCCATCCCCAAAGGATTCGGCTGGGATGTATTGCTGAAGCTGGATGGCGACGAGCTCGAAGTGCATTACCGGCATACGCTGGAAGAACTCGGCAAGCGCCCCGGCATGCTCGGCGTCATCTTCCGCAAGGCGCAGAACAAGATCCAGGATCCGGCCAAGCTGCGCCGGCTGATCGTGGACCTGATCAACAAGGAAGAGTGGTCTTCGCTCGACGCCGATGTGAAGGGCGACGCCTACGAAGGGTTGTTGCAAAAGAACGCCGAGGATGTGAAAGGTGGCGCCGGCCAATACTTCACGCCGCGCCCGCTCATCGCCGCGATCGTGGAGGTCGTCGCACCGCAGCCGGGACAGTCCATTTGCGATCCCGCATGTGGCACGGGTGGTTTCCTGCTCGCCGCGCATGACTATCTGGCCAAGCATCACGCGCTGGATCGAGCGCAGAAGAAGAAGCTCAAGAGCGGCACCTTCTTCGGCATCGAGCTGGTCGACAGCGTGACCCGCCTGTGCGCGATGAACCTGCTGCTGCACGGCATTGGTGGCGATTCCGAGGAAGACCTGCCGGTTGTCACCAGGGACGCGCTGGCCGGCAAGCACGGGGAATACGAAATCGTCCTGGCCAATCCGCCCTTCGGCAAGAAGAGCAGCGTGACGATCGTCAACGCGGCTGGCGAAAGCTCAAAAGAATCGTTGATCATCAACCGTGACGATTTCTGGGCGAGCACAAGCAACAAACAGCTCAATTTTCTCCAGCACATTTTCACCATTCTCAAGCAACACGGCCGTGCAGCGGTAGTGTTGCCGGACAACGTACTATTTGAAGGCGGTGCAGGTGAAACCATCCGCCGCGAGTTGCTCAAGCAAGCGGACGTGCACACGCTGCTGCGCCTGCCTACCGGCATCTTCTACGCGCAAGGCGTCAAGGCGAACGTCCTGTTCTTCGACCGCAAGCCCGCCCAGGAAAAGCCGTGGACGCGGAAACTCTGGATCTACGACCTGCGTACCAACCTGCATTTCACGCTCAAGGAAAATACCCTCAAGCGCAGCGACCTCGATGATTTCGTCGCGTGCTACAACACCAAAAATCGTAACGACCGCGAAGAGAGCGAGCGCTTCAAGTCCTTCACCTATGAAGCACTGACCAAGCGCGACAAGGCGAACCTCGACATCTTCTGGCTTAAGGATGATGCGCTGGAAGAAAGCGCCAACCTCCCTGCACCCGAAGTCATCGCCGCCGACATCACCGCCGATCTCGAAGCCGCCCTGGAACAGTTTGCAACAATTGCCGAAGACTTGAACCTTGAAGACCGTAGGCTGGGCTAATTTCTCCAACCCAGCATTCTGATCGCGAAGATCCATCCATCAACTGTGGACACCGCGAGCTGCACGTAGCGGGCGGATTGGCGGTTACAAGATTTGCGATGTCCTCATCGACGCGAGCGATATCATTTCATCGAGATCTCGATGCTGGAGGCCCCATGTGGAAACAAGCGGCCGGTTACGGGGCATTGCTCGCGCTCGGCACGCTCGCCCTACAGTGGCTCGACTACCAGCGCATGCCGCGGGTCCATGCGGGGGACATCTACGACTTCCTGCTGGCGGCGGGGTTTCTGGCGCTGGGGCTGCTGATCGGCGCGCGGGTCTGGGGCGCTCGCAGCCCCAGGTTTCTAAATCCACACCACGAGGGTTTCGCACGCAACCGCAGCGGCGCGTTTGTTGCCATCGCAATCTCAATCGACAGTCACCCAACGCCACATCGCATCCTTCGCTTTGCTGATGCCGATGCGTGTCGTCGCCAGTGGAAACTCAGGTGGCGGCATGCTATCCGAGACAATGCGCACGCCATGACGACCGCTCACAAGATCGGCGCCGTCATGCGACTTGTCGATGCCCAACGCTTGCGTGAGCTTTCCCGGACCGTTGCATAGATCACGATCACTCCTCGCCCTGGGCCTGGCTTCGCGCATCGATGACAGGCCGGTCACTGGCTGCAATGCGCGGATCAGCACGCCAACGCCGTCGCCCACGTCGCCACACACGGCATTGCAGCACCAGTGCATGCCGTAGGTGAAGTACACGTACATATGCCCGGCTGGGCCAAACATGGTGGCATTGCGCGGAGTTTGCCCACGGTAGGAGTGCGCCGCGGGATCCTCCGCGCCGCAATACGCTTCGACTTCGACGATGCGTCCGCCGCGGCCGTCATGGGTGAGCAGGATCTTGTTGAGCAATTCGGGCGCGACGAGACGCGCGTCGCGCGCATAGAAGCTGCGCGGTACCGATTTGTCGCTTCGCTGACCATGTCCCGGCATGGCGGGATTCTCGGCAGACATGCGTGAGTGAGTCGTTATCCGCGCCATGTCGTGCGATTTGACCTGTCCGGTCATCGGCGCAAGAATCGACCGGTCATTGGAGCTTGAGGAGAAGCCGCCGCGGTCTGCAGCATTTGCCGTCAGAGACATTCAACAACGACACCGAGCGCAGCAACGCCGCGGCGACGTTGACATTTGAAGCCATGGTGAGCGGTGTCAAGCAGATCGATCATGTGCTGTTGAGCACCAACGGCAGCGGTCTGTTTGCCGTGCAAGGTCGGCTCGATGACCCGGCGCATTCGCGCATCCATATGGATCGCGTGCAGGCCGCCGCGCAACCAGTGGAACGCAGCACCGAGCAATTGCGTCACGACGTGGCGAGCCAGCAGCAGGTGCAGTCGCAGGTGCAAGCCCAACACCAGCAAGTCGAACAGCGTGGGGTTGCGCTCGGTCTCCGCCCCTGAGCGTCGTGCACTGATCTTCAGCCCCGACGCCGTGCAGTTCCAGCGTCGGGGCTGAAGCCCCTCCCACAAAAGCCGTACCGCCGGATTCCGTGCGCGCAGCGGGGCACGTATCCTTCACCGATGCCCGCCCCCAACGCAATGCACACCGCCATCACTCCGAAGATTTCGCTCCGCAGCCTCGCCTGGCTGCTGGGCGGGCTGGCGATGTTCGGCCCGTTCTCGATCGACACGATGTTCCCCGCGTTTCCGCAGATGGGCGCGCAGCTGGGCGCCGACAAGGTGGCGATGCAGCAGACGCTGAGCATCTACCTGCTGGCGTACGCGGCAATGAGCATCGTGCATGGACCGTTGTCGGATGCGATCGGGCGGCGCAAGGTCATCATCAGTGGGTTGATTGTGTTCACGCTGTCGTCGATCGGCTGCGCGCTGTCGACGGATCTTTCCGCACTGCTGGTATTCCGCGCGATACAGGGCCTGTCGGCGGGCGTGGGCCTGATCGTCGGCCGCGCGGTGATCCGCGATGTGCTGCATGGCGACGATGCACAACGGTTGATGAGCCAGGTGTCGATGATCTTCGGCGTGGCGCCCGCGATCGCGCCGGTCATCGGCGGCTGGATCCTGGGCTGGAGCCGCTGGCCGGCGATCTTCTGGTTCATGGCCGCGTTCTCGCTGCTGCTGTTGCTGGCCACGGCGACGTCGTTGCCGGAAACCCATCCGCCAAGTGCACGCCTGTCGCTGGCGCCCAAACGGATGCTGCGTGATTACTTCGGCATCTTCGTGAATCCGCGTTTCCAGAAGCTGGCGGCGGCGGGCACGTTCAACTTCAGCGCGCTGTTCTTGTATATCGCGTCGGCGCCTGCGTTCGTGGTCGACCTGCTCAAGCTCAACGAGCGCCAATTTGGCTGGTTTTTCATTCCTACCATCGGCGGCATGATGCTGGGGGCGTTCGTGTCCGGTCGCGCCGCGGGAAAAATGGGTGGCGTGCGCCTGGCGAATATCGGTTTCGCCTGCTGCGGCATCGCGGCGCTTGGCAATGTCTTGTACAACATTTTCGTTGCGACGCCGACGGTGCCGTGGGCGGTGTTGCCGATGATGCTGGGCGCATTCGGCATCGCGCTGGTGTTTCCGATCGTGACGCTGGCGATCCTCGACATGTACCCGCGGCAGCGCGGCAGCGCGTCGTCGTTGCAGGCGTTCACCAGCCTCATCGTCAATGCCTTGATTGCCGGATTGGTGTCGCCGTTGCTCAGCCACCACGCGTTGCACCTTGCGGCCGGTGGCGCGGCGTTGACGCTGCTGGGCTGGTTGTTCTGGCGCTGGGAAACGGGATCGGGCCGGCAGGTGATCGAGTGCCGTCCGGGTGCAGGACTGGAGCCGGGCGAGTCGATTTGATGGATCGTGGAGCGCCGTAGGATGGGTTGAGCGCAGCGATACCCATCAAGGTCGTATGCCCGGAAAGCGATGGGTATCGCCTTCGGCTCAACCCATCCTACGAGGCTGCAAGCTACCGTTGGACAAAATATAGTCATGCACGGAAGTACTCAGGATCTCTGCGGGCAATACGCCCAGCACCGCGGTACACGCGAGGATGGTGGCGATGCCGGCCAGCAGCGTGCCGAGGATGGTGGCGCGCGGAATGGTGCGGTCGGGATTGGTCACCGAACCTGCGGGCACCGTTGCGGCTTCCAGCCCCAGCAATGCCCACAACGTCAATGCGACGGTGGCGTGCACCGCGACAGGCAACGGCTGATCGGTGGGATTGAACGGGCGATACGCGCTGCCATCGACCAGCCCATCGACAAGCAAGATCGCGATGCCGCCAAACAGCCGCAGCGGCCCCAGCTTCAGCACCGTGGTCAGCACCTGCACGCACCCGACCTCGCGCACGCCGAGCAGGTTGATCGAGCTGCACACCCACAACGCGCCGAGCGCGCACGCGGCGCATGTGTGCGTTCCCGGAATCTCGAAGACGATGTCTTCGTCATCCCAGCGCAAGCTGGGATCCATTTTGACTTTGTCTTCGACTTTGGCTTTGCTTCAAAAGCGAAGATCAAAATGGGTCCCAGCTTGCGCTGGGATGACGAACAACATTTTCTTCAACGCTGCTGGATTGCCACCACTTCGCGATACGCGCGCCGCAGCAGTTCGTGGAAGTGGTGCACGGCATTCTCGCGTAACGGACGGACAGGGAGCGCGCATGGGCTGCCGCTTGCGGCAGGAGGTCGGCATCAGGGTTCATATGCGGAGTATGCCGCGCTTGATTGCGCGATGAAAAAGGCCGGCTTGCGCCGGCCTTCCGTAAATACGACTGCAGCGCTACGGCTTCAGTTTCGACATCCTGCCATCACTGGACGCGTGCGGTTGAACCCACTTTGACCAGGACGGCTTTGGTGGGATCGGTCGTGCCATCGGCGTGTTTTACCGTGACTTCGTACTGACCCGGCGAAACAGACCGGAACTGGTACTTGCCGTCTTTCTTGAGGGTGATTTCGCGGTGGAATCCACCGCTGGTGCCGTCGACGATGATCGTGTCGCCTGCGACAGCCTTGCCGGTGATATGGCCGACGGAAGATTGCGCGTGCGCCGTTAGAGTAAGACCCAGTGCGGCAGTCAGGCCGAAGAATCCCTGCTTGATGTTTTTACGGTTGAACATGGAAGCCATCTTTATGTTCCCGATTCGATTTGTTGTGTGGGTAAATTACCGGAGATATCAACCGAAAGCATGAATGCTGTCGACAAATCCCCAGCGTGTTGGGATTGCATTAACCTTCAGCTCTTTCCGGGTTCCATGGGCTTGCCGCCGGAAGTCGCGACTGCTGTAGGCGCCTGCCAGCCGCAACTCTGTCCTTCGTTTTCTTTCTGTAGCCACGTTTGCAACGGAGCGAAGTATTCGAGTACCGCTGCGGCATCCATCTTCTCGCCGCCGGTGATCTCCTTCATCGTCTTCTGCCAGGGCTGGCTCGCACCCTTGGCCAACATCGCCTGGAATTTCTGACCGGCGACCTTGTTGCCGTAGAAACTGCACGCGTACAACGGACCCTTGTAACCGGCGGCGTCGCACAGCGACTTGTAGAACTGGAATTGCAGAACATGCGACAGGAAGTAACGCGTGTACGGCGTGTTGCCCGGCACGTGGTATTTGGCGCCCGGATCGAAGAATTCCTCGCCGCGTGGCGTCGCCGGCGCGACACCCTGGTACTTGGCCTTCAGATCCCACCATGCCGTGTTGTAGTTACCCGGCTTGATCGAGCCATCGAACACGCCCCAGCGCCAGCGATCGATCATCAGCCCGAACGGCAGGAACGACACCTTCGCCAATGCCATGCGCATCTGTGAATTGATCAGCGCCTCGTCCGACACCTGCTGCTCGCCGACGAGATTGATCGACTGCAGGTACTGCGGCGTCATCGACAGCACGATGGTGTCGCCGATGGCCTCGTGGAACCCGTCATGCGCGCCGGTCTGGAACAGCGGCGGCAGGTTGTTGTAGGCCATGTAGTAATAGACGTGGCCGAGCTCGTGGTAAATGGTGGTGAAGTCTTCCTCGTTGGGCTTGATACACATCTTGGTGCGCACGTCGCCGGCCAGGTTCATGTCCCATGCGCTGGCGTGGCACACCACGTCGCGGTCGCGCGGCTTGATGAACTGCGTTTTCTCCCAGTAACTTTCAGGGAGTTTCGCCATGCCCAGCGAGGTGTAGAAATCCTCGGCGCGCCGGGTCATGGTCTTGGCGTTTTCAAGTTGCGCGGTGCGTTCGATTTCCTCGCGCTCATCGACGCCGGGCACGGTGCTGTTGAGCCTGCCCAGTTGCGTCGACACCTGCTGCTGGTATTGCTGTTCCAGCGCGCCGGTGATGTCGAGGCTGCCGGCATCGGTGTACGGCTGCAACACGTCCCACAAATTGCCCCAGTCCTGCTGCCACAGGTTGCCCATCAGGTGCGCAGGCAGCATGCCGTTGACCGCGCCCTTGTCCGCCCCGTATTTCGCCTGCAAGCGGGTGCGCGTGTAGCAGTGCAGCTGCTCGTACAGCGGCTTGACCTGGCCCCACAGACGATCGGTCTCGGCGGCGATTTCGGCTGGTGTCATGTCGTAGCCCGAGCGCCACATCTCGCCGGTGTCGGCAAAGCCCATGTCGCGGGCACCTTCGTTGACCAGTTCGGCGAAACGCTGGTAGTCCTTGCGCATCGGCACCGAAATCGTGTGCCAGCCCTGCCACGCATCCAGCTGCGCGTCGTAGTCGCGGCTGTTGCGCAACACGTCCTCGAGTTCGCCGATCTCGCGACAGCTCTTGGCATCGCCTTCGGTCTTGCAATAGCTGCCGCTGCCGTACATGCCTTCCATCTTGGTGGCGAGCTGGGTGAGTTCGGCGAGCTTGGCCGGATCGTTGGGCGGTGGCAGCGAGGTGCCGAGCTTGAGCAGCGTGATCGCGCGCGCGGTGTCGGCCGACATCGGCTTGCCTTCGAAACGCTTGGCCTGCTCGATCCAGCGCTTGAGTTGCGTGAGATAGCGTTCGTTGCTCTTGGCCGACAGCAACTGGCTCTCGTCGTTGATGTAGGTGCTCGACAGCCACTGCGCGGCGGTCAGTTCCGGATACATGGCCTTCAGTTCGGCATTGACGCGTGCGATGAACTGGTCGGCGGTCTCGTCGGCCGGCGGCGGCTTGATCGCGGTGCCCGCAGGTGTTTCGGCTCCGGGCGAAGGCGCCTTCTTGCAGGCGGATAGCGACAACAGGCTCGCGGTGACGGCGAGCGCGAGCAGGGCATGGCGATGGGTCACGGGCGAACTTCCTGAACGGGCGCGGCGAGGGCGCTGGGACGGGCAGGCTAGTGCGCCGGGGGCATGACGTGCAAGTGACGTTGGGTGGTCTTCCGCCCGGCGTGGGTCGGGTCTTGACCCGCCGCTTGTGTCCGCAGCGAAAAGCGGTGGGTCGAGACCCACCCTACGAA
>JBBJNO010000016.1:0-11267 GCA_037720875.1 Luteimonas sp.
ATCAGCTCGACCACCGCGGCGTGCAGCTGGTTCTCGTCGCGCATCGGCGCGGTGCAGCCTTCGAGATAACTGACCTGGCTGCTCTGCTCGGCAATGATCAGCGTGCGCTCGAACTGGCCGGTGTTGATCGCGTTGATGCGGAAATAGGTGCTCAGCTCCATCGGGCAACGCACGCCCTTCGGGATGAACACGAAACTGCCGTCCGAGAACACCGCCGAATTGAGCGCCGCGAAATAGTTGTCGCCGGTCGGCACGACGCTGCCGAGGTATTGCCGGACGAGATCGGGATGATCCTTGATCGCCTCGGACATCGAGCAGAAGATCACGCCTTTCTCGGCCAGTTCCTTGCGGAACGTGGTGCCGACGCTGACCGAATCGAAGACCGCATCGACCGCAACCCCGGCAAGTTTTGCGCGCTCGTGCAGCGGCACGCCGAGCTTGTCGTAGGTGTCGATCAGTTCCTGCGGCACGTCGGCCAGCGTGGCGTACTTGGCCTTCGGCGCGGAGTAGTAGCTCAGTGCCTGGAAGTCGATCGGCGCGATGTTGAGCTTGGCCCAGTGCGGCATCGGCATCGTCAACCAGTGCCGGTAGGCGGCGAGGCGCCAGTCGGTCATCCACTCCGGCTCTTCCTTGATGGCCGACAGCGCGCGGATGATGTCTTCGCTGAGGCCCGGCGGCAGCGACTCGGACTCGATGTCGGTGACGAAACCGGCGTCGTAACGGCGGCCGAGTTGTTCGATGATCTGTGCGTTTTCAATGGCCATGATGGATTCTCAGACGGCCAGCGTCGCAGGGATCGCCTTGCGGCTGGTTCCGTTTCGACCAGATCCGCGCGTCGGTGGCACCGGCGCCAGCATTTCGGCCAGCGTCACGCCACGCAGTGCATCGGCGACGACGTCGTTGATGCGCCGCCAGTTGGCGCGCACGCCGCAGGAATGTTCGATGCCGCAGTGGCCGGCATGCACGCTGCATTCGGTCATGCCGAGCGGGCCTTCGATGGCTTCGACAATTTCGATCAACGAAATCGCATCGGCGTCGCGCGCGAGACGATAGCCGCCGTTGACGCCGCGAAAGGCGTCCACCAATCCCGCCTGCGCCAGCGGCTTGAGCACCTTGGCGACGGTCGGGACTTCCAGCCCGGCTTGCTCGGCCAGGCCTGTGGCGCTGAGCACGTCATCGGGTCGCGCGGCCAGCACGGACAGGACGACGCTGGCGTAATCGGTGAGCTTGGTGACGCGCAACATGGCGTTGACCTCGAAAGCGTACCGTAATTGTACTGTTTCGAGATCACGCGGCCAAGTGCCTGGTTCGCGCGATTCATATGAGCGAGCTTCAGCCCCGACGCCTGATCGCGCCCATGGGATGTCCTGCAAACGCAGTGCACATGTGGGAGGGGCTTCAGCCCCGACGCTTGCAGATTCCGAACGTCGGGGCTGAAGCCCCTCCCACAAAAAGAACGCCGTAGCCGGGTTACCCAACCCGGGCGACAATGTCTTCTTACACATCTGCCGGAAGCCTCCATGACCAAGAAGATCGTCGCGCGCTTGTCTCCCATCCACGGCAATGGCGTGTTCGCATCGGCGCCCATCGAGAAGGGCGAACGGATCATTCGCTACAAGGGCACGCTGCGCAGCCATGACGAGGTCGACGAGGAATACGGCGAGATCGACGAGAACGGCCACACGTTCCTGTTTACGCTTAACGACGATTACGTGATCGACGCCAACATCGGCGGCAATCGCGCGCGCTGGATCAACCACAGCTGCGAGCCGAACTGCGAAGCGGTCGTGGAGGAAAACGACAAGGGCAAGTCGCGCAAGGACAAGATCTTCATCGAAGCGATGCGCGATATCGCCGAGGGCGAGGAGCTGACCTACAACTACGGCATCACGCTGGACGAGCCGCATACCAGGAAGGCCAAGCAACTGTGGGCTTGCCGGTGCGGATCGAAGAAATGCACGGGGACGATGTTGCAGCCGAAGCGTTGATCGCCGTCGTGGCCCGTGGAGCGCAGCGATACCCGTGGTTTTTCAATGATCGGGGCGAAGGGCCCTGAGTATCGCTGCCCTTCACCCGGAAGTTGGGCAAAAAACCTGCCCATCCCCAGCTTCAAGCGAAGTCGCTGGATCCCCGCCTACGCGGGGATGACGAGCAAAAACCCAGGTGCCTTACACATCTAGCCAATGCCCGCCCTCCATGGGGGATGCAGCAGGCGCCCAAAGGGTTGCCATGACTTATGCCAGTCGGTAACGGTTAACGCACTGCGTACTGTCCGCGTCATTGGAGCGAGCGTTTCGCTCCGGCCGCAATCGTCGGCCGACACCTGACAAGGAATCCGGCATGCGTATTGCCACACTGGCGGTTGCCGTCCTCGCGGCGCTCGCCGCGCCCGCCTACGCCATCGAGGTCGATGGCCGCATCGATCCGGCGGAGTGGGAAGGCGCCCAGCGCGTCACGGACTTCCGCATCACCCAGCCGTTGACCGGCGCGCCCGGGTCGCAACCGACCGAGGCGTGGGTGCTGGCAACGCCGGAGGGCCTGGCGGTCGCCTTCCGCAATACCCAGCCGGCCAGCGTGCCGCGCACCCGCCAGCGCATCCAGCGCGACGAAGGGGCGCAGGTCGATCGCGTCAACCTGATGATCGATTTCGAGGGCGACGGCCGCACCGGCTACAACTTCATGGTGACCTCGACCGACGGCATCAACGATGCGGTGATCACCAACGAGAACCGCTTCAGCACCGACTGGGACGGCAACTGGCAGCACGCCGTCAGCGAGGATGCGGAGAGCTGGTCGGCGGAAATGCTGATTCCCTGGTACATCGCGCCGATGAGCCGCGGCAGCGATGGCAAGCGCACGCTGAAGGTGTATCTCGACCGCGTGATCGGCTCCACCGGCGAGCGCATGGCGTGGCCTGCGGCGAGCTTCGAGGGCGCACGCTTTCTCACGGATTTCACCAGCGTCGAGGTGCCGCTGTACAACCAGTCGCTGCTGACGGTCACGCCGTATGTCGCCGGCGTGTACGACAACATTCGCAGCAAGGAAGGTTTCGATACCGGCGCGGACATCTTCTGGAAGCCCAATGGCCAGTTCCAGTTGACCGCGACCATCAACCCCGATTTCGGCCAGGTCGAAAGCGATGACCTGGTGGTGAACTTCAGTGCCAACGAAACCTTCTTCAGCGACAAGCGGCCGTTCTTCACCGAGAACCAGGGCCTGTTCGAGTTCACCACGCCATCGGACTTCAGCCAATTGGTGTACACGCGCCGTGTCGGCGGGCCGGAGGATGACGGCGAGGGCGCCGGCGACATCACCGCGGCGATCAAGGTCAATGGCAGCTTTGGCGCCACCCAGTACGGTGTGCTCGTGGCCGAGGAAGCCGATGCGGTGGGCCGTTCGTTCCGCGCGTTGCGGCTGGTCCGTGATTTCGAGGAACAGGACGTCGGCGTGATGCTGACGCAGGTCGAGCGGCCGTTCCTCGACCGCAGTGCGATGGTGCTCGGCGTCGACCATAACTGGCGGCCCAATGCAAAGATCAGCGTGCAGACGCGCCTGCTGGGCAGCGACATCGACCAGGCCGGCAACACCACGCGTGGCTCCGGCGCCACCGTCTTCGTCAACTACGAGATGGGCGGCGGCTGGCGCCAGCAGTGGCTGGCGATGCATTTCAACGACACCCTGCAGATCAACGATTTCGGCTTCCTGTCGCGCAACAACCTCAACCATTTCAACTGGCAGGTGCAGCGCCGCTTCACCGATTTGCCGGCGGATTCGCGTTATTCGTCAAAGGACTGGCGTTTCCGCATCAGCGGCACCGACAACGACCACGGCCTGCGCCTGCAACGCCAGTTCCGCGTCAGCCGTCAGAGTTCGCTGCGCAATGGCAGCAGCGAATATGCGCAGATCAACGTCAACAGCGCCGGTTACGACGACCGGCTGACCCGCGGCAATGGCGAACTCTATCTGCCGCCCAGCTTCAATTCGCACTTCAACTACAGTCGGCCGCGCAAGGGCAACTGGGCGTTCGATGGCTACGCCAATGTGTTCAGCGGCGGCTTGTCGGGCAACCGCAAGGCCGGTTATTCGATCGGCTTCGAGCCGACGTATTTCATCAGCGATGCCTTCAGCATTTTCAGCGAAGTGAGTTACGAGCACACGCCGGACTGGCTGCTGTGGCAGGGGGACAATCTCATCGGCAGCTTCGACCAGAGTGCGCTGGAGCTCGACGCGGGCGTCAACTGGACCATCGGCAGCAAGCAGGAAGTCCGCGTCAAACTGCAGGCGCTGGGCCTCAACGCGACATTGAACCAGGGCTACCGCGTGAATGCGGATGGCAGGGCCGTGCCGGTCAACGATCCCATCGACAGTTTCAGCTTGAACAACCTCGGCTTCCAGATCCGCTACCGCTACGAGCTGGCGCCGTTGTCGTATCTGTTCGTGGTGTATAGCCGGGGCGGCTTCGACCAGAACGCGTTTTCGGAAGAATCGGGAAGTTTGCTGCGCGATAGTTTTAAATTGCGCGATGACGAGCAACTGCTGGTGAAGTTGAGTTACCGCTTCGAGTTGTAGATGGTGTCGACACGCGGCTCTTATAGAGCGGAGCTTGCTCCGCTGCTTTCATCATCACGTTAAAAGCAGCGGAGCAAGCTCGGATCTACAAAGGAGATGTATCGGTTGGCGTCGCTGCTCTCTGAGAAAGCGTGGCGGACCGAGCCCCGCCCTGCCAACCAGCGAGCAGACGGGGTGCAGGACGATCAAAGATCATCCTCGCCAGGAAACAAGACCGCTGTGGACATGACCATACCGGCACGCCATTGACTCACGGCTGCACTTCACGCAAATCCGCCGAGCCGATGCGCCAGTTGCGTTGCTCCGGGGTTGCGCCATCCACCAAGGAATAACGCAAGCGGTAAGTGCCGACGTACTTGCGGAGGCTGCCGTCGCGCTGCGTCGCGGCGACCGCGACCGGCACGTCGATGTAGCGCGAACCCGCCGCTGCATCCATCGCGCCCGGTTGCTGGATCTCGACCGAAATCCCGATGGTGTCGGCAAAGCCATCGGCGAATTGCTGCGGCGATTGCCCGCTGCCGCCGCCATTGCCCGACCACAGCACGTACGCGCGGCCGAAACTGCGCGAATTGATGTTGGCGTAGTACTCGCGGATCGTGTCGACCGCGTCGCTGGGGCCCGGTTCGCCGCGCGGCAGGCCTTCGGGTGTCAGCAATGGATCACCGGTGCCGGGCGAGCCGGGTGCCATGCCGGTTTCGGGATTGCCTTCGATCGGCGGCAGGCCGACGCTGCCATCGCTGGCAATCGGCGTATCCGGCGGCAATCCGGAAATGGTGGATGCCTGGCCCGGCCCCGGTGCATCGGGCATGCCGGTGACGGAGCCGGACGTGGTTTGCGGCGTCGGCAGGCCGCTTTCACCGGCCTCCTGGCTGCCGCGATCTTGCGCATCCTTGTTGCCGCATGCAGCTAGCAATGTGGTCGAGAGCAATGATGCGACCAGAAGGGAAGAGACGTTCCTGCGCATTCGTTTGTATCGCTCAGTTGAGATGGACATTGACCAGGCCATTGTCGCGCTGCAATTGCGGTGACGTGAACGCAACCTGGTTGTTGAGCCATGCAGACACCACGCCGAGCGTGGAGCACGCGGCGATCAGCAGTGCGATCGTGGATACGAAGAAGACACGGGCGGTGGCGCGCATGGGGCGATCTCCATCTCCAGTCATTTCGTGCACCGTACCGGAGACCGGTGAACGTACAGAGAACGCTTTTGTAGAGCTACGCTCTACAAGGGCGCGGGTGTTTCTTTGTCCCGTTGGGGCACCAACGATGCCCCTTCAAACATCCCTGACCTCAAAGCACCACGCGCCGCGGCTGCAGATACGCCAGCAACACACCCAGCAGCAGCATCGAAATCGTGCCGAAGACAATCTGTTTGATCACCAGCGCCGCCGGCAACGGCTGTACCGCGTAATAGATCAGGTAACCGGGGATGGTCGAGAACAGCGCCAAGGCCAATCCGAAGCGCAGCCCCTGGCTGATATTCGATTTGCCGGCGGAAAATCCCAGCCGATAGATCCAGGTCATCGCAAACCCGATCAGCGCGTGGGCCAGCAGCATCCACGGGAAATACGCCTGGCCTTCCGCGTCGCCGCGATACAGCGGACCCAGTGCGAGGTAATCGGGCTTCAGCAGTACGGCATGCACGATGCCCGACAGCAACATGGCGGCTAGGAACATCACGCTGCCGCAAACCCAGAAACGCTTGTCCATGGTCGGATCCTTAGTTTGATGAAGCGAAAACGCCAGCCGAAATCATGCCGGTCGGGAAACTGCTAACGGCGCACACGTTCGATGGATGCCGAGATGATTTCCCTCATCCCGAGCAACTGGCGAACAGGGTGGTGCAGAGCAGCAGCAGCGTCATCCGCATGACATATCCCTCGTGAACGCCGCAAGACATGTCGGTCGCGCGAGTGTAGGCGGCTATTGCAAAGGCGTCACGTGGGCGCGCAGCAGCGGCAACGGATCGTAGGCGCCGCTTGCGCCATAGATGCCGTAGTGCAGATGCGGCGGCGTACCGCGTGCGTTGCCGGTGTCGCCGACGATGCCGAGCACATCGCCTGGCAACACGAGATCGCCAGGCCCGAGCCCCTGCGCCCAGTCATCGAGGTGCGCGTAGTAATGCCGTTCGCGCGCCGGGCCGGCGATCCAGACCTGCTTGCCGCCCAGGCCGGCTTCGCGCACGGCGATCACCACGCCGCGCGTAGTGCTGAGCACAGGCGTACCGCGTTTGGCGAAGATGTCGAGACCGGCATGCGTGCGCGTTGTTCCTCGCGGCGCACCGAAGGTGTCGGCGATGCGCGATGCGGCCACGCCTTGTACAGGTACCGGCAATGCGAGGGGTGGCGGCAGTCGTGACAACTCCCACAGCGCGCGCGGCTTGGCCATGAAAGGTTGTTGCCACGACCAGGACACGAATGCAGCCGATGCAAGCAGCACCAGCAGCGTCTTGAGGAGCCGCCGCGCAGCAGGCGCGTAACCGCGAACGTGGGCCTTCGTTGGCGGAGTCGTCATGAGACAGGCTAAAGGCTTTTTCGCAGCACGGCTGTGAATCGCTTTAGCAAGCTCCGCTCTACATCGGTGTGCTTCTAAAAGCTGCGGTCATGCGCGTTGCTGCAGCGCCAGGCGCAAGCCCAATCCAACGAACAACGTGCCGATCGCCCGCTGCCGCCAGCGTGCAAAACGTTGACCGCCACCCAGGCGCTTGCCGAAGCGGCCGATGGCGAACACCAGCAGCAGGCTGTTGCTCATGCCGATCATCGACAGCAACACACCCAGCACCAGGAATTGCAGCAGCACCATGCCGCGCTCGGGTCTGACGAATTGTGGGAGAAAGGCGAGGAAGAACACGGCGACTTTCGGGTTCAACACGCCGGTCATCACCGAGCGCCAGTACACCGCGCCTAACCCTGTGGCTGCCGCCGGCAGCGATGTGGATGCGGCATCGACACCGGACTCGCCATGACTGCGCCACGCCTTGATGCCCAACCAGGTCAAATAGGCCGCGCCCGCGTACTTGAGCACTTCAAACGCCAGCGCGGACGTGGCCAGCAACGCCGACAATCCAAGGCCGGCGGCGAGCGCATGGATCAGCGTCGCGGTTTCCAGGCCGAAGGCCGCCTGCACGCCGCGCCGGGTCCCGCCCGCGACGGTCTGCGCCACGATCCATGCCGTGCCCGGGCCGGGAATGAGCACCAGCACCGCGGCCGCGGCGAGGTAGGCAATCAGGGTAGGGGCGTCGAAGAGCGTCATGCGAAATGACCTCGGCTATGGCGTGATTCGCAGCGTAACGCCTCACGCCGGCGCGCGGGTGGCCCGCTGCGTTCCACCACATTCCAAAAAAAAAGCGGAACCGGCATCGCCGATTCCACTTTCAGTCAATTCACTTGCTTTGCGCGGGACGGCATAACCGTCCCGTGGATGACGCTGCGATCAGGCCGCGGCGTCCTTCAACTTCTTCAACGGGCGCACCTTGACCTTGACCGAAGCCGGCTTGGCGGCGAACCACTGCTCTTCCTTGGTGAACGGGTTGATGCCCTTGCGCTTCGGCTTGGCCGGCACGCTGACGGCGGTGATCTTCAGCAGGCCGGGCAGGGTGAACGAACCGGCGCCCTTCTTGCTGACCGAACCGTGCACGGCGCCTTCCAGCGCCATCATCACGGAGCGAACGTCCTTGGCGGCGACGCCGGTGGAGTCGGCGATGTGCGCGACCAGTCCGGACTTGCTCAGTGCTTCCTTGATGGGCTTCGGGGCTGCCGGCTTGGCGGCGGATTTCGGGGCGGCCTTCTTGGCGGCTACTTTCTTCTTTGCCATGAGTGTCTGGTGTCCTCGTCGTGTGTCGTGTATGGAATGTGTGTGGCCGATCTCGCCGGCAGTCCAAATGTAGGACAACGCCAACGTCCCGCCAATAGCAAATGGGCAAAACCACTGAAAAAAAGCGAAAAAAGACAACTTATTTTCGATCGGCGCGCTGGCGGGAGCGTTTTCAGCTAGTTACGACGACTTTTTGCGAGGCGGCAGCACGAACCAGCACACGATCACCAGTGCAGCGAAGGCCGTGTAAGCCGCGACGAAGATCCACCACGGCGCCTGGAAGAAGATGAGTCGCGACAGCCAGTGTTCGATGAAGGAATCGGCATACGCCTGTTGCCCCGCGTGCTCGCGCAGCGCCTGTTCCCAGATCGTCAGCGGGCAAATCCTCCCAAGCCACGCCTGCACGGCGATGAACGCCATCAGCAGCAGGTGCGAGACGCGGAAGGCGAAGTTGCGGACCCACACCCAGCGCCGCCAGGTGCCGATGAGGATCGCGCATAGGCCGAAGACGACGAACAGGACGATGCCGACATGCAGCGCGAGGATGGCGTCGGCGAGCAGGCGTGCAATAGATGGGGGAAGCAAATTCATGATCGATTGTAGGTCGTAGCCCGGGTATCGCTGCGCTCCACCCGGGCTACGTCCCTGATCAGGAATGATTCAATCCTCCTCATGCTTCGGCTTGTAAGCCTCCACAAGCTTCTGCTGCACCTGCACCGGCACCGGTTCGTAATGACTGAAATCCAGTGAGTACCGCCCACGTCCAGCCGTCACTGATTTCAACTCCGCCGCATATCCCTCCAGTTCCGACAACGGCACCTGTGCCTTCACCACGATCTCGCCGCCGCGCAGCGAGTCGGTACCGTTGATGCGGGCGCGTTTGCTGGCGAGGCCGCCGCTGATGTCGCCCATGTGTTGTTCGGGTGCGTTGACTTCGAGGTCGACGATCGGCTCCAGCACGCGCGGCTCGGCCTTCGCGATCGCATCGAGGAACGCCTTCTTGCCCGCGGCGACGAACGCGATTTCCTTGCTGTCCACCGCGTGGTGCTTGCCGTCATAGACGATCACGCGTACGTCCTGCATCGGGTAGCCGGAGATCGCGCCGCCACTCAACACCTGGCGCACGCCTTTCTCCACCGCTGGCAGGAATTGCCCGGGAATCGTGCCGCCTTTCACCTGATCGACGAACTCGAAACCGCCACCGCGCGGCAGCGGTTCGATCCGCAGGAACACTTCGCCGAACTGGCCCGCGCCGCCGGTCTGCTTCTTGTGTCGATGATGGCCCTCGGCCTTGCTGCTGACGGTTTCGCGATAGGCGATGCGCGGCGGCCGCGACGTGACCTCGACGCCATGTTTTTCCTGCAACCGCTGCAGGTTCACCCGCAGGTGCAGGTCGGACAAGCCGCGGATCACCGTCTCGTTGGTTTCGGTTTCATGCTCGACGTGGAAACACGGGTCTTCCTCGGCCAGTTTGTGCAGGGCGGTGGCGAGTTTCTGTTCCTGGCCCTTGCGCGCGACATCGATGGCAAGGCCGAACATCGGCTTCGGGAAATTCAGCGGCGCCAGATGGATCTGGTCCTCGTCATGGCTGTCGTGCAGCACCGCATCGAAATGCAGTTCGTCGATCTTGGCGACGGCGGCGATGTCGCCGGGGATCGCCTGGGAAATCTCGACGTGGTCCTTGCCTTTCAACTTGAACAAGTGCGCGACCTTGAACGGCTTCTTGCCATCGTCGACGAACAATTGCGTGTCCTTCTTCACCGTGCCCTGGTAGACGCGGAAGATGCCGAGTTTGCCGACAAAGGGATCGTTGACGATCTTGAACACGTCGGCGATGACATGTGCGGCGGGATCGGGTTTCGCGTCGATCGATTGCGCGTTGTCGCCGCGGCCCTTGGCGAACGGCGGCGCGTTGCCTTCGCCGGGATGCGGGAACAGTTTCTCGGCGATGTCCAGCAACTCGCGCACGCCCGCGCCGCTGCGTGCGGAGACGAAACACACCGGCACCAGGTGGCCTTCGCGCAGGCATTGCTCGAAGGCGTCGTGCAGTTCCTCTCCCTGCAGGCCGGACTCGCCCTGGTCGAGGTAACGGTCCATCACGGTCTCGTTGATCTCGACCACCTGGTCGATGATCTTCTGGTGCCAGTCCGCGACCGGGCCGAGGTTGCTGTCGCCCGTGGATTGCCAGAAACAATCGACCACGCGCTTGCCGCCGTCGGCCGGAAGGTTGAGCGGCAGCACTTCGGCGCCGAACGCGTCGCGCAGGTCGTCGAGCAACGCGCCCAGCTTGGCGCCGGGGTGATCGATCTTGTTGACGACGATGACACGACACAGGTTGCGCGCTTTGGCGTGCTCCATCATCCGCCGCGTGCCGTAGCCGATGCCGGTGTCGGCATCGATCACGATGGCGACGGTTTCGACCGCGGCGAGTGCGGACAGGGTCGGCCCGCGGAAATCGGGATAGCCGGGCGTGTCGATCAAATTGACATGGACGATTTGTTGACCAGCCGCCGCGTGATCGGTGCTGGCGATCGAGGCATCGATGGAATGGCCGCGATCCTTTTCGATCGCGTCGAAATCGGACACAGTGCTGCCGCGCTCGATGCTGCCTGCCGTCTGGATTGCGCCGCCGGCATGCAGCAGGGCTTCGAAGAGCATGGTTTTGCCGGCGCCAGGGTGGCCTGCGAGGGCCACGTTACGGATTTGTTCGGTGCTGTACGACATGAGGCCGTTTCTCCCTGTTTTTTTGAGAAGTCTGGCCATGGATGGCCGGGCTCTTGCGGAGGGATCCGCATACGGGTCATGGTCGGCGGTGCGGAGCGCGTGTTCTTTGCCGTCCGGCCCATCTTCGAGCGCGATTCCCAATTCTTGCAACTCATCGCGCA
>JBBJNO010000016.1:11277-17114 GCA_037720875.1 Luteimonas sp.
GGTCATGGTCGGCGGTGCGGAGCGCGTGCCGATCGCGAAGCGGATGAGGCTGGCGACCGCGCGTCGGTCATGGCGGGCTTCCACCATATCGCGCACGGCGCGGACAGGTCGCGTTGCGGTGCAGCAATCGGATCGGCCGATGCAGCCCTGAAGAAAATGAAGTCGTCATTCCAGCGGCGGGAATCCAGTGACGTTGCCTTCACAGCGTCAAGTCGCTGGATCCGGCCTTCGCTGAGATGACGGTGCATGCCCTTTCTCAAAAAATTACAGCGGGACGGTTAGTCTGTTCGATCACTCCATAACCCCCAGCATCGGAGAACCACCATGGGTATTTCCCGCCACGCCACCGCACATTGGGAAGGCGATCTCAAGACAGGCAGCGGCAAGCTCAGCACGCCGACCAGCGGGTTGATGGCCGACACACCTTACGGCTTCAACAGCCGTTTCGGCGACCAGAAAGGCACCAACCCCGAGGAATTGATCGCAGCCGCGCACGCGGGCTGTTTCACCATGGCGTTGTCGAACAAACTGAGCGAAGCGGGTTTTCCGCCGAAGGCGCTCGACACACGCGCCGAGGTCGATCTGTCGTTGGAAGGCGGACCGACGCTGAGTGCGATCCGGTTGAAGTTGAAAGCGGATGTGCCGGGCATCGATGAGGCCAAATTCCGCGCCGTGGCCGATGACGCCAAGCAGAATTGTCCGGTGTCGAAGGCGCTGAGTGCGGTGCCGATTTCGCTGGAAGCGGAGTTGGTTGCCGGACGGGAGTAGTCACTCGGCCCAGAGAACGGGATCAGTCCTGTCTCATTGGTCCTGGTCGGTGCTCGACCAAGGACAGGACGCTGTTCGATGAAGCTTCATGGTGCGGCTGCGTTGGGTGGAGCCGGGATTCGTGCGCGTGCCGCGCGGCGGCCTCAATCGCGCTGCACGGAACGAATCGTTACGAACGCCGCGCCTTGTGATCGGCAACCGTGTGCTTTTGTGCCTTGAGCGACTGCACCTTGAGGAAGGTGTGATCACCGATGGTCGCGACCTGATACGCGTTGCGCCAGCTTGGGCTGGCGATCGCGTGCGCCATGAAGTGGCTGGCACCGGGCACGATCTCCTTGCGCTCGTCCTGCGGCAACGCCCAGTTGCGTTCGGCATCCAGTGCAACGGTGACGGCTTCGGCCCAGGCCTCGCCATTGCTCAGGCGGGTCTGCGGTGAAACCAGACTGGGCGCGAACTGCTTGCGTGCGGTGACGACATCGCACATCGAGTCGCCCCACAGGCCGCTGTCGCGACGCCGCAGGGCCACCTCCGCCACGGCCTGCTGGCCGCGCTCGGACTGGTCGCGCGCTTCCAGGTACAGGGTGGTGCTGAGACACAGCGAATCAGCGGCGGGCTGCGGCAGCATCTGCGACAGCCAGAGAATCCAGGCCAGTTTCATGACGAACTCCTTACTCCGTTGCGCCGCCCGCCCTTCGACAGCCCGTGAGGGCTTCAAAGTGCGAATCGGCATGGCGTACTGGGGAGGGCGGCGGCTCTTCGGCTCGCCTTTGCCCGGGCACAAGGCCCGCGAGATTGCGGGCTGCACCGGCTCCTGCCGGACGTGGGCAGGAAAAGTTGGCGCAAGGTAGCCGCCGTTAACCCAATGGTGGCTGAACGCGGGAGATGGAAATCATTGATTCGATTGGAGTTTTTATTCTGGCTAAGCCAAGGATGTTGCGCTGCAACACTTTCAGAGGATCGACGCCAGCCGGCTGCCCTGGGCGATCGCCCGCCTGGCATCGAGTTCGACGGCGATATCTGCGCCGCCGATGACGTGAACAGTGCGCCCGGCGGCATGCAGGGCTGTCAGCAGGCCGCGACGGGATTCCTGTCCTGCGCAGATCACCACATGGTCGGCAGGAAGCGTTCGTTCGGCGCCACCGACGCGGATATGCAGGCCATCGTCGTCGACGCCGAGGTATTCGACGCCGCCCAGCATTTTCACGCCTTTGGCCTTGAGCGTGGCGCGGTGGATCCAGCCGGTGGTCTTGCCCAGGCGCGCGCCCGGTTTGCCGGAACTGCGCTGGAGCATCCAGAGCTCGCGGACCGAGGGCTCCGGCCGGGCAGGGGCCAGGCCGCCGCGTGATTCAAAACTGGCGTCGATGCCCCATTCGGCCATCCAGCGTTTCGCATCGAGGGTGGGCTGTTGGCCAGTGTCGCGGCGGGCGTCATGCGCGAGGAATTCGGCGACATCGAAACCGATCCCCCCCGCGCCGACGATGACAGCGCGTTTGCCGACGTCCACCCGCCCGGTCAGCACATCGAGATAGCTGACCACCTTTGGATGATCGGCGCCGGGGAAGTCGACCTCGCGCGGCGTCACGCCGGTGGACAGGATGACGTCGTCGTAGTCGTGCAGCTGATCGGCATCGATCCAGTAGCCGAGACGCAAATCGACCTTGGTTTCGTCAATCCGATGACGGAAATAACGCAGCGTCTCGTAAAACTCTTCCTTGCCGGGAATGCGCTTGGCCAGGTTGAACTGGCCACCGATCTCGTCCGCGGCATCGAACAGGGTGACGCGGTGGCCGCGTTCAGCCGCAACGGTTGCACAGGCGAGCCCGGCAGGGCCGGCGCCGACCACGGCGATGCGTCTGGGTGTTGTCGCCGGCGTGTAGTTCAGCTCGGTTTCTACGCAGGCGCGTGGATTGACCAGGCAGCTGGCTTTCTTGTTTTTGAAGACGTGGTCAAGACAGGCCTGGTTGCAGGCGATGCAGGTGTTGATCGCCGCGCTGCGGCCGCTGCGCGCCTTGTTGACCCACTCCGGATCGGCCAGCAACGGCCGGGCCATTGAAATCAGATCTGCGCCGCCGCCAGCGAGCACCGCTTCGGCAATCTCCGGCATGTTGATGCGATTGGTGGTGACCAGCGGCAAGCCAACATGCGGCCGCAACTTGGCGGTGACGCCGGCAAAGGCCGCGCGCGGCACCGAGGTGGCGATGGTCGGGATGCGCGCCTCGTGCCAACCAATGCCGGTGTTGATGATGGTCGCACCCGCGGCTTCGACCGCTTTGGCCTGGGCGACGATTTCGTTCCAGTCCGATCCGCCCTCGACCAGATCCAGCATCGACAAGCGATAGATGATGATGAAATCCGGGCCGCAGGCTGCACGCACGCGGCGCACGATCTCGAGCGCGAAGCGCATGCGTTTTTCGACGCTGCCACCCCACGCGTCATCGCGCTGGTTGGTGCGCGCCACGGTGAACTGGTTCAGCAGGTAGCCTTCGGAACCCATGATCTCGACGCCGTCGTAGCCGCCGTCGCGCGCGAGTCTTGCGGCATTGGCGAAGGCATCGATCTGGCGCTCCACTCCGCGGGCGCTGAGCTGCCGCGGGGTAAACGGGTTGATCGGCGCTTTGAGTTTCGAGGCCGATACCGACAACGGGTGATAGGCATAGCGCCCGGCGTGCAACAGCTGCAGGCAGATCTTCGCGTCGTGCGCATGCACCGCATCGGTGACTTGCCGATGCTTGCTTGCTTCCCAAGGCCAGCTCAACTTGCCCGCGAACGGTTTCAGCCATCCGACCACATTGGGCGAGAAACCACCGGTCACGATCAGGCCAACACCACCCGCCGCGCGTTCGGCGAAGTAAGCCGCGAGCTTGGGGAAGTCACGACGATGGTCTTCAAGACCCGTGTGCATGGAACCCATCAGCACGCGATTGCGCAGCGTGGTGAAGCCGAGGTCGAGGGGCGCGAACAGATGCGGGTAGGGCGTCATGCGCAATACGCGGGCGTACGGGAGCGCGCACGATGACGGCAATCGTTATCGGTTACAAGCCACGCCCGGCATGCTCATTCATCGAGAGCAAACACATTCCAGTGCGAGCGAACCGAATTCATGTGAGCGGTGCAGGATCCGTACGGCAGCAACATCGCCGCCCGTCCCCAGCGCAACGAACAGCAGCATCAGATGTTCGACGGTGGGATGCGCACGATGCGGATGCGGATGCGGATGCGGTGCCTGCCGTTGCCAGTCGAGCAGCGCGCTGGTGCCATTGCCTGAAAGCAGATCGCACATCGATGCAGAGTGTTGGCAGGGATGCGAACCGGACCGTAGCGTTGCAGCCAGGCAACGCCAGCAAGCGTGGTCTGGCAAAATAGCGGGCTTCCTCCGCCCTACAAGCCACGCGCCCGATGAGCCATTCCGATATCCGTTCCGCCGTCCGCCCCGACCCCGATCAGCCGATGGTCGACATCGCCGACTATGTCATCGACTACCAGATCGACTCGCAGGAGGCCTACGACACCGCGCGCTACATGCTGCTCGACTCGATGGCATGTGCGATGCTGGCACTGAAATTCCCGGATTGCGTCAAGCATCTGGGGCCGCTGGTACCGGGCGCCATCCTGCCGGGCGGCGCGCGCGTGCCGGGCACCAATTTTGAACTCGACCCGGTGCAGGCCGCCTTCAATATCGGCACGCTGGTGCGCTGGCTGGACTTCAACGACACCTGGCTGGCGGCCGAGTGGGGGCATCCGTCGGATAACCTCGGCGCGATTCTCGCCGTCGCCGACTACCTCAGTCGCCAGGCCGAGCGCGAAGGCGGCCAGACCATCACCGTGCGCGACGTGCTGACCTGGGCGATCAAGGCGCACGAGATCCAAGGCGTGTATGCGTTGCAGAATTCGTTCAACCGCGTCGGCCTGGACCACGTGATCCTGGTTCGCCTGGCATCCACCGCTGTCGCGACTGCGATGCTGGGCGGCGGCAAGGACGAGGTCATCATCGCCGTCTCGCACAGCTGGATCGACAACGGCGTACTGCGCACCTATCGCCATGCGCCCAATACCGGGCCGCGCAAGAGCTGGGCGGCGGGCGATGCCTGCCGTCGGGCCGTCACCCATGCCCTCAACGCCGTGAGCAAGAACGTAGTGGGTTATCCGTCCGCGCTCAGCGCCAAGACGTGGGGCTTCTATGACGTGGCCTTCAAGGGCAAGGAGTTCGCGTTTGAGCGGCCGTTCGGCAGCTACGTGATGGAAAACGTCCTGTTCAAGATCAGCTTCCCAGCCGAGTTCCACGCGCAGACCGCGGTGGAATGCGCCATGCAGCTGCATCCGCAGGTCATGGATCGGATTGATGACATCGAAAGAATCGCCATAGAAACCCAGGAAGCCGGCGTCCGCATCATCGACAAGACCGGCCCGCTGGCCAATTACGCCGACCGCGACCATTGCATCCAGTACATGGTGGCTGTGCCGTTGATCCATGGCCGCCTGACCGCGTCGGACTACAACGATGACATTGCGTCCGATCCCCGGATCGACGCCCTGCGCAACCGCATGCAGGTCACCGAGAATCCGCAGTTCACCAAGGACTACTTCGATCCGGACAGGCGCTATATCGGCAATTCGGTGCAGGTGTTCTTCAAGGACGGCTCGGCCACGGAAAAGGTTTCGATCGATTACCCGATCGGACATCGCAATCGCCGCGCGGAGGGCATTCCGGTATTGATGGCGAAATCGGATGCGGCGCTTCGAGCCACTCTGCCTCCCGCCCAGGCCCAGCAACTCATGGAACTGTCCCGTGACCCGCAAAAACTGGAATCCATGCCCATTCAGCAGTTCATCAACCTTTACAGGCTGTAAGCTTCCACCACCGTCGTTCGGGCTTGGCATCACGGGAAAAGTTATGCTAGTGTTAACACGGCTTTCACACATCCGGTTCTAATCTTGCCGGGATGGCGTGCGGATACAGCCGTCTAGAAAGACACACGCTTTTACCGCTTTTATTACCTTGATCAAGGAGCTAAACATGAATAAGAAACTCCTCTGTGCTGCGCTGTTGGGCGGACTGAGCGTGGCGCAGG
>JBBJNO010000229.1:0-4329 GCA_037720875.1 Luteimonas sp.
TCTGGCTTCCGCGGCCCCGGTCCGGCCCGCTTCAATTCAAGGAAATTGCACTTCGCGGCTTGATCCACCGGTTCGCGTGCTGGTTTTGAGCTGCTCACAGCATGGCAGTGCTCGGGCTATCTACTGCCATTGAGGAAGTATCCATGGCAAGGGTCGGGCACGTGCGCAGCATCAATGCCCGATTACCCCAGCACCACGCGAACCCGGTGCACCCGCCCGTCGTCGACCAGCGGAACCCGGGCTGTGTCCTTGTCCTCCATGCCGACTGCCGGCGCCGTGCCGTCGAGTTCCACCAAGATGACGCCGCGATGGACGCTGGCTGGATTCTCCACGCTGATGTCGTAACGGGTGACGGCACCCTGCTGGCCGCGATGGCGATACACGATGTCGTAGCGCGGCCAGGATTTCGGAATGCAGGGACTGATCAGCAGATGATCGCCACGCCGCTGGAATCCAAGGATGGCCTCCAGCCCGGCGCGATACAGCCAGGCGGCGGATCCGGTGTACCAGGTCCAGCCGCCGCGGCCGACGTAGGGCTCCACCGAATAGACATCGGCACACGCGGCATACGGCTCGACCTTGTAGCAGGCCGCCGCCTCGGCACTGTCGCTGTGACGGATCGGATTGAGTATGTCGAACAATTCGCCTGCGAGAGCACCCTGCCCCAGCTTGGCGTAAGCGAACACCGCCCAGGTCGCGCCATGGGTGTATTGACCGCCGTTTTCGCGGATACCGGGCGGATAGCCCTTGATGTACCCCGGATTCATCTCGCCGCGGTCAAACGGCGGAGTAAACAGCCGCGCGATCTGGTTGTCATGGTCGATCAGGTGTTCATCAACCGAGGTCATCGCCTGCGCGGCATGGTCCGGATCGCCCGCGCCTGAAATCAGGCTCCAGGATTGCGCGATGGTGTCGATCCTGCATTCCGTGCTTTGCTGCGAACCCAGCGGCGTTCCGTCGTCGTAGTAGCCGCGCCGATACCACTGGCCGTCCCAGCCAGCCGGCCCCTCCAGGGCGATCTTCAGCTTCGCAGCGTACTCGCGCCAGGTCGCCAGCCGCGATCGTTCGCCCCGGGCCTGCGCGAAGGGCGCGAACGCCTCGATGGTCGCCAGCACGAACCAGGCCATCCACACGCTTTCGCCCTTCCCCTGTGCGCCGACTTCGTTCATTCCGTCGTTCCAATCGCCGGTGCCGATCAGCGGCAGTCCGTGCGAGCCGAGCGTCAGGCTGGAATCGATCGATCGTGCCGCATGCTCGTAGAGGCTGGCGCTTTCGTCGGCGGTCCCGGGCTTGAAGAACGCATCGGTCGCGCCCTCCTCCAGTTCTGGGCCTTCCAGGAACGGCAGGCTTTCATCCAGTACCGCGACATCGCCGGTGGTGGCGACGTAATGCGCTGCGACGTAGGGAAGCCAGAGCCTGGCGTCGACGATCCGGGTGCGAACGCCGGCACCGGAAGGTGGCAGCCACCAATGCTGCACGTCACCCTCGGCGAACTGCCGCCCGCCCGCGCGCAGCAGGTGCTCCCGGGCGATATCGGGCCGGGAAGTGCAAAGCGCGGTCACGTCCTGCAACTGATCGCGATAACCGTACGCGCCGCTGGACTGGTAGTAGGCCGAGCGCGCCCACACCCGGCACCCCAGCGACTGGTACAGCAGCCAGTCGTTGAGCAGGATGTCCATCGAGCGGTCCGGCGTACGCACCTGCACCGTGTCCAGCATGGCATCCCACTGCTGGCGTACCTCGTGCAACACCGCGTCCAGGTCGGCGGCACGGTACTTCTGGATCAGCGCCTGCGCCTGTGCCTCGGACTCGGCATCCCCCAGGACGAACACGATTTCGATGTCTTCATCGGGTGCCAGCTCGACGCTCGTCTGCAACGCTCCGCACGGGTCCACGCCCGCACCTACGCGACCGGAAAGTGGCGTCTGCCGCAGCAGCGCAGCCGGACGCTCGACGCCGCCGTGGCGCCCGAGCAATTCCATGCGGTCGCCGCTATGCGATTGCTGCCGCCCACCCAGATCGATGAATGCCGTGCGCTCGCCGAACTCATCGCGCCAGGCATTGCGCGCGAATAGCGCACCCGTAGCGGCGTCCGTGGAGGTGATCACAAAGGGTGCTGCAATCTGGCCATTGGGCCGCAGCGCCCACTGCACATAACCGGTGATGCTCAGGCGCCGAGCGCGATCGGAACGGTTGTGCAGGCGCAGTCGCGACAACTTGACCGGATCGGCAATCGGCACCGACTGCAGCAACTGCACGTCGATCCCGTGCGCGCGGTGACTGAAGCGGCTGTAGCCCTTGCCGTGCTCGATGGTGTAGGTGGCATCCGCCACGCGAATCGGCAGTGCGGTGGCGCTCCACAGCTCACCGCTGTCGTCGTCCCGCAGATAGAGCACTTCGTACGGCGTGTCACTGACAGGATCGTTCGGCCACGGCGTCAAGGGGTTCTTCTGGCTATTGATCGACCACGTGTAGCCGCCACCCTCGGCCGATGCCACGAAACCGAAACACGGATTGGCGATCACGTTGATCCAGGGCAACGGCGTGCAGCGCTCGCCATCCAGCGTGATCTCATAGGCGCGACCGGCGTCGATGAAGCCACCCAGGCCGTTGTCGAATTCGCGTGGCGCGCGCGCGACCCCGGACGCGGGCGGCGTTGCTTCTGCTGCTTTGGCGGCAGACGCCGCGAAAGGCGGCGCAGCAGCACTGCCTCGGTGGTCGGTGTGGATGTCGGGCATGTTTTCCGCAGCATCGAGCACGACGCGCGCAGCCGATGCCAATCCGGTACGCAGCGCGTCGTCCAGATCGCTGTCGCACAATGCGAACACCTCGGCGCTCGCGGCGCCGGATATGGATTTCAGCTGTTCGGACTGCCGCTGGACGCGCTCGTCCAACAGCTTCTGCAGCGCATCGGCGCCGTCGCCGGAGGTGTTGAGCAATACCAGGTCGGCACCCAGACGCCTTGACTGCCAATAGCGTTGCGCGAGCAGCAACTCGTCCACACGTTCCAGACCCGCCTGGGACCCTACCTTCAGCAGCACGATCGGCCGATCGCCGGAGATGCCCCGCGCCCAAAGCACGGGCGCGCCTCCGCTGGCCTGCTCCAACAGATGCGTCGGAGCGCGCAGGCGGCTGTCGGATACCAGCAGAGCCCCGCCAACCAAGTCGAATCGCGTGGCGTGCGTCTCATCCACGCCCAATCGCGCCAGGTCTGCATGGGCGTGCGCCGTCGCGGCCGACAGCACCGCTGCAGCCGCTTCCTCGGCGTGCAATGGCTGAAGCATGGCCAGCACGGCGCTGCGCGAGTCGGCCACCGCTGTCCAGAACGAAACGCGCATGCTGCCGCCGGCTGGAATGCTGACATGCCTGCGCAGACTGAAGACAGGATCCAGCACGCAACCGCTTCGCCTGGACAGGGTGGCATCGGGCTGCATCGCCTGCGCATCGCGCAAGCGGCGGCCACGTCCGATGAAGCACATGCGATCGGTCTCGAACTCGTCAGAGGTCTCGCTGCTGCCTTCGACCACCGCCAGATGGGCAGCCCACACCTCCGGTTCGTCTGCCGTACGCCGCCGGCGCGTCGCCAGCAGCGTGCCGCTCTCCTGCTCCCAGTGTGTCTGCACGAACATCTTCGAAAAAGCGGGATGCGCGGCATCGGATGACGCCGGACCCAGCACCAGCTCCGCATAGGACGTAAGGCTGATCTCCCGTGCACTTTCACCGTGGTTGTTGATCGTCACCCGGCGCAGTTCCGCGTCGAAATCGCCTGCGACCGCCACGTCCAGGCTGCTCGACAACGATCCGTGACGACGAGTGATGCGAGCAACGCCCGGCCCGAACACCACCTCGTTGGCGCCGTCCGTTCCGAACGGCTGCACACCCGTCGACCACACCTCTCCGGTTCGGTCGTCGCGCAGCATCACAAAACTGCCCAGATGATCGCCGACCGAATCCTCATGCCAACGGGTCACCGCCAGATCGCACCAGTGGCTGTAACCGGGGCCGGCGGCGTTGATCATCACCGCATAACTTGCATTGGAAAGCAGTTGAACCCGGGGATGGTTGCGGTCGGAATTCGGGAAGTCGGAATTCGGGAGGTCGGGTGTCATGAGGTCGGAGTGCTCCTGCGCGGTGCCGGGCCCGGAATGTGCGCGCCCAGCGAAGCACCCACCTTGTGATGTGTGCTCTCAATGAAACGTGAAGGCCGGGCGCATCGCGAACGCCCGACACCGGGGAGCACTCGTGGTTTCACGTACACGCAGTGAATACACTCACTGCGGTTAGAGTCGCCAGAGAAGCTGTTCCGTCTTGCACTAGGAGGTTCAATGA
>JBBJNO010000230.1:0-4310 GCA_037720875.1 Luteimonas sp.
TTGATCATGCCGATGATGTCTTCGATCTGCTCCGGATCGACCATGTCGTCGGGCAGGTGGTCGTTGACTTCGGCGTAGGTCAGGAAGCCTTGTTCCAGGCCCTTGCTGATCAGCAGCTTGATGTCGGATTGCGGGGTCTGTCGTTCGTTGGCCACGTGGCTCGCCATCAGAGTGAAAAAGTGAACCCGTAATTATACCGCGCCAGCGGGAATTTGGCCCGCGACAGGCGCGAACGCGCCGCCGCGCGCCGGAAACCCGACATTCGGGCTTTGTCGAGCGCTGAGCTGGATTACGGACGGAGAAGGAACGTCACCGGGCCGTCATTGACCAGGCTGACCACCATATGGGCGCCGAACCGCCCGGTTTCCACCCTTGCCAAGTGGGTTTGCCGACAGATTCGCAGCAACTGGTCGAAGCTGCGTTCAGCCTCGTCGGGCGGCGCGGCCGGGGTGAAGCTGGGGCGCATGCCACTGCGGGTATCCGCCGCCAGAGTGAACTGGCTGACCAGCAACAGGCCGCCGCCGGTGTCGATCAGCGATCGATTCATCTTGCCGGCCGCATCCGCGAACACCCGGTACCCCAACAGACGCCCGGCCATGCGCGCGATCTGTGTATCGCTGTCGCCGGGTTCGGCCGCCACCAGGGCCAGCAATCCCGCACCGATCGCGCCGACGGTTTCGCCATCGACGCGGACACTGGCTTCGGTGACGCGCTGGATCAGGGCGAGCATCGGCACAGCATAGCCGCGCGGCAAGTGGCCTTGGCAGGGCCGGGCTTTCGCAGGAGCGGCTTCAGCCGCGAGCTCCTGAGTGCAGGCAACAGCCCGCGAACGAAGTCCTCCACCATCCCGGCCTCCATCGCGACTGCGGCAAACGCTGGCGATGGATGCTTTCCTGCCAGGGAGAGTCTGAATAAAAGACTGTGCTGTCCGCAAAGGACGCGAAGGACGCAAAAAAAGTGCGTAGTGACGCTGTTCTTTGCGTCTTTGGCGTCCTTTGCGGACTGATCAGAGCTTCCCTCGAGCGGAGCCTGCTCCGCTGCCGTTGATTGCAGGGCGTGCTGTTGATTGCAACAAAGGGCAGCGGAGCAAGCTCCGCTCTACGAAAGCGGCCGTCCATCCAAAGGCTGAGGCTTGGTCGGTTTTTTTGGGCACAAGCTCGCGGCTGAAGCGCTCATGCGAAGTGCTGCGCAAGCCGGCAAAAACGGCAATCGCTAAACTGCGTCAATGACCGATGCCGTGGCCCGCTTGCTGCACCTGATCGCTGCGCTGTTCGCGCGGCTGCCGTGGTCATGGCTGCGCAGCCTGGGCGACGCCATCGCCGCGTTCTGGCGCGCCAGCGATGTGCGCGAGAGCCGTGTCGTGCGGCGCAACCTGGAGCTGGCGTTTCCCTACCTGCAGCCCAGGCAGCGCGAGGGATTGCACCGGAACGTGTTGCGCACCACGGCCCGGCACGCATTCGAGATGTTGCGGTTGTGGACACGGCCGCATGCCGAAAACCTGAGCCTGATCCGCGAGACGCATGGCCTCGACCTGTTCGATGCCGCCATCGCTGCAGGCCGCGGGGTGATTGTCGCCGCGCCGCATTACGGCAATTGGGAATTGCTCAATCAGTGGCTGGCCGCGCGTACGCGGATCGCGATCCTGTACAGCCCGCCGGCGTCTGCCATCGGCGAGGCGTTCCTGCGCATCGCCCGCGCGGGTGATGCGCAATGCGTGCAACAGGTGCGCGCCGACGGCCCGGCCGTGCGGCAACTTTGGAAGGTGCTGAGGGGCGGCGGCGTGGTGGGCATCCTGCCCGACCAGCAACCCAAGCTCGGCGATGGCGCATTCGCGCCTTTTTTCGGCGTGCAGGCCCTGACCATGACGTTGCTCAACCGGCTGGCCGAGCGTACCGGCGCCACGGTGCTGTTTGCCTATTGCGAACGCATCGGCAGCGGGCCCGCGTCGGCAATACCGACCTTTGCATTGCACATCGAGTGTGCCCCGGTGCAGATCGCATCCGTGGATCCCGCGGCGGGCGTCACCGCGCTCAATGCCGCCATCCAGCGCATCGCCAGCCGCGATCCGGCGCAATACCAATGGACCTACAAGCGTTATTCCATCCCGCCACCCGACGGCAGCCGGGGCAACCCGTACTGGCCCGATTGCTACCCTCCTCGCCATCGGCGCGAGGCCATGCGTAATGCGGATGTGACCCCGTAGAGTGATGTCATCCCCTTTGGAGATCCAAGCCATCGACACTCCCACCGAACCCATGCCGGACATGTCGTCGCCTGGGTGGCAGTCCTTGCCCGCACGCGCCCGCAGGCTGTTCGTGGTGACACATGCGCTCGGTTTCGGTGGCGCGGCGACCGTCGGCGCCATCGTCGGTGCCAGTTTCCTGGTGTCGATCTTCGACCGCGCCTGGCTGTTTCCGGCCACGGTGGCGCTGGGCCTGGCCGGCGGTACCGCGTTCGGCGCGTGGCTGGGCGCCAAGCAATACAAATACACCCGCTGGACACTCGACAGCGATGGCTTCGCGCTGCGGCGCGGGCGCATGTGGCAGCACGAAAGCCGCGTGCCGGCGTCGCGCGTGCAGCACCTCGACCTCAAGCACGGACCGCTGGAACGCAAGTACGGGTTGGCGACACTGGTGATCCACACCGCCGGCACCAAGCTCAACACGGTGACGATCGGCGGCCTCGATGCGGGCGATGCCGAACGCTTGCGCGACCACCTCGCCGACCGGATCGAAGCCGATGTCGACGCCTGATACGACCATCGCAACACCGCGCGACAAGCGGCTGCACCCGTGGTCGTGGCTGTTCGTGTTGCTGCAGCAACTCAAGCAATTCCTGATCCCGTTGATCGCGCTGCTGTTTTTCGGTCGCGGCAGCTCTGACGGTAATGGCGGGAACGAACTGTGGCCACTGATCGGCATCGGCGTGCTGGCGCTGACGTCGCTGCTGCAATATTTCACCTACCGCTACCGCGTCGACCGCGACAGCCTCACCATCCACAGCGGCTGGCTGCATCGCAGCCTGCGGCACGTGCCGTTCGCGCGCATCCACAACGTGGTGCTGCACCAGTCGCTGCTGCACAGGATCTTCGGCGTCGCCGAGGTGCGGCTGGAATCGGCCGGCGGCGACAAGCCCGAGGCGCAGATGCGTGTGCTGCGGCTGGATGATGCCTTGGCGCTGGAACAGCTCATCCGTCATCGCGGCGTCGTGCCCGCCGCGGACGCGCTGGTGGTCGCCGACGACGTGCTGCTGGCGATGCCGACCTCCGAAGTGATCCGTCATGGATTGATTTCCAATCGCGGCCTGATCGTCGTCGGCGCGGGCATCGGCGCGCTGTCGCAAGTCAGCCCGCGGCTGTTGCCGAATCTGTTCGAAGGCATGGGCGAAGCACTGTTCGGCTGGGCCGGTCGCCAGGCCTTCGGGCCGGCGCAATACGTGCTGGCGGCCGTGAGCCTGCTGTTGCTGTTCGTGGTGGTGCTGCGCGTGTTGTCGGTGGCGATGGCACTGCTGCAATACCACGGCTTCGTCTTGAGCGAACACGGTCGTCGCCTCACCGTCGACCGCGGACTGCTGACGCGTTTGCGCACCAGCGCGACACGGCGGCGCATCCAGGCGTGGACGCTGGAGGAAGGGTTGCTGCATCGTGTGTTCAAGCGGCGCACGCTGAAGATCGATACCGCCGTCGCCGAAACCGGCAATGACAAACGTGCGTTGAAGGAGCTGGCGCCGATTGCGACACCGCAGGCCTGCGATGCGCTGGTCCAGCATCTGTTGCCGACGGTGCAATGGCCCAGGGCGGGTTGGCAGCCGCTGCATCGCAACGCAGGCTGGCGGCTGTTCGTGCCGGGCGTTGTGTTTGCCCTGGTGTTGACGCTGGCGTTGTCATGGCGCTTCGGCGCGTGGAGCCTGGCCGGTCTGCTATGGCTGCCGTGGTCCTGGTATGAATCGATGCAACATGCGCGGCGCGCCGGCTACAGCGTGGACCACGCGTTGATCGCGGTACGCGGTGGCTGGTGGTCGCGGCATTGGCGGTTTGCCGAACTCGACAAGTTGCAGGCCCTGCAACTGTTGCGCTCGCCGATCGACCGGCGCTTCGGCATGGCGACCTTGCATCTGGATACTGCGGGCGCATCGGCGATGACGCCACCATTGCGGATCCGCTACCTGCCTGCCGCCGAGGCCGACGCGCTCTACCGGCGGCTCGGCGCGGTCATCGCCCGGAGCAAACTGCAATGGTGACTCCGGACGACCCGCAAGCAGCCGTACGCGCAGCCATTCTGGTGGTGGGGGGTGCCGGCTACATTGGCTCG
>JBBJNO010000017.1:0-17018 GCA_037720875.1 Luteimonas sp.
TCAGCGCATCGACCACGTACTGCCCATCCGCCTGCGCGGCGATCTGCGCGGTCAGGTCCTCGGCTTCGTCGTGTTCGTCGTCGATCTCGCCGACGATCTGTTCCAGCACGTCCTCGATCGTCAGCAGGCCGGCGACGCCGCCGTACTCGTCGATCACAATCGCCATGTGGTTGCGCGTCTGCCGGAACTCGCGCAACAGCACGTTGAGGCGCTTGGATTCGGGAATCAGCACCGCCGGCCGCAGCAGTTCGTGCACCGTGGCCGGCCCATTGTCGGCCACCACGCCGCGCAGCAGATCCTTGGCCAGCAGGATGCCGAGGATCTCGTCCTTGTCGTCGCCGTGCACAGGAAATCGAGAGTGGCCCGATTCGACCACCTGCTTCATCAGGTCAAGCAGTTTCGCGTCGGCAGACAAGGCAATCATCTGCGAACGCGGGATCATCACGTCGCCCACGCTGAGGTCGGACACGGCGATCGCGCCTTCCATCATGCGCAGCGTATCGGCCGCGATCAGCCCTTCGGACTGCGCATCGCGCAGCGACTCGACCAGGTCCTCGCGGGTGGCCGGCTCGCCAGAAAGCGCCGAACTGATGCGTTCCAGCCAGCTGCGCCGTTTTTCCGGGATGTCCAGCGAGGGAATACTGTCGGGGTCGTCTGACATCGTGTCGAAAGCGAGGCTCCGGGGGTGGAGCGACCGGGGAAGTCTAGCGTGGATAGCAGTCAGTTCAGGAAACGGCATAAATCATACGTCGAGGCGACTAACCAACTTGGGAAGGTCTGAACAACTACCGTCATCCCCGCGAAGGCGGGGATCCAGCGACTTCAAGCCGTTGAAAACAAAGGCACTGGATTCCCGCCTTCGCGGGAATGACGAACAAAGCAGCGTTATTCAGACCTTCCCTTGCCAAATTCAACCAAATAGGTTAATTTTTTTGGTTATGGAGAAAAGCACACCTCACTGCAAGCTGGCAATCGTCAAAGCGATGATCGAAGCAGGCAAGGTGCACTCAACGGTGTCGGCGCTGGCTGGCGGTGCTGCGCTGGGGTTCGGCTTCGCAGGAATTGTCGAGATCGTGAAGGCACTGACCCCGGCAGAATTTTACAAAAGTATGACCACGCATGCCGACCACCGGGTTTGGCAAGACGTGTACCGGCCCACGACGCCAGCCGGAGAGGTCTACCTGAAACTCACGGTCATTGATGACGTGCTCATCGTGTCCTTCAAGGAGCCATGAACATGAAATGTCCAACTTGCGCAGCGGCAGAACTGGTGCATGACACCCGCGACATGCCGTACACCTACAAGGGCGAATCGACCATTATCCCGGCAGTGACCGGCGGCTTCTGCCCGGCCTGCGGGGAAGCCGTCCTCGATAGGGCCGAATCGACGCGCACCAGCACGGCGATGTTGGCATTCAACAGGCAGGTGAATGCCTCAATCGTTGACCCCGGCTTCATTGCCAGCGTCCGCAAGAAGCTTTCTCTTGACCAGCGGGAGGCTGCCGAAATCTTCGGCGGCGGCGTCAATGCCTTCTCGCGGTACGAGAACGGCAAGACCAAGCCGCCTTTGGCGCTGGTGAAACTGCTTAAAGTGCTCGACCGTCACCCCGATCTGCTCAACGAGGTTAGGGCAGCGTAGCAGGCGGGAACCCCGCGCCTTTGCTTTTGCTCGTCATTCCCGCGCAGGCGGGAACCCAGCGTCTTTGCTTTTGCTCGTCATTCCCGCGTAGGCGGGGAATGATATTCGCCGCATTGCCAGAGAGTTGGATGGGTTTTATGGTGACTTGATTGACTCAACCACGGATATGATGTGCCGTGGTACTGGGGATTGCTGATTTACGACAGATGCTTTAGATAGTGACAGGCGACGGGTCGGAAGGAATTTCGACCCGTCGCATTTACGGATTAAAATTTTGAATCTTAAAAATCTCATACTCATTTTTGTACTTGCTAAAACAGTAGCCCTATTTATAGGCATGGCTATTTTTAGAGGTGTTGATGCTGACGCCAATCGCGCTGTTGTTATTCATGCGGTCGCATTAACTTTTTTTACATTATTTGTATGGATGGTTGCATCTCGCCCAAAAAAAATGATCTTTCAGCGCGCGTTTGGTGATGGGGCCGGCATGCTATCAATCCATGGTTTGATGTGGTTACCGTTAGCAGTTATTGCTGGGGTATTGTTCCGGAACGGTGCCGAGGGTTTGTACGTGTCGACTGCCTACATATTTTCTCCGGAGATTGCGCTACGAGAAATAGTAGATCTGCGACACTATTATATAGAGACAAATGGGCCTATTTTCGATTTTTTCCTGGTGGGTGCTACTTTGGTTGGAGCGTTGGAAGAGGAGTTTGTATATAGAGGCATTGCTTTATGGTGTTTATGGGACAGATTTGGTCGTTTTGCAGCAATCATCATAACATCGGTTTTTTTTGGATTAATGCATGTCAATCCAATTGCAATACTTGCGGGGCTGCTTATTGCTGCAATTTATATAATCAGCGGTCGATTATGGGTGGCGATCATTGCTCATGCAACTGGGAATTTATGGCACCCATTCGCTAAGTACTATGGAGTCGGTGAGAAAATATTATCCCCTGACAACGATGTTTTTCAGCTTTTGTATTTTTTAATGCCCTCAATCATAATTATTCTGTTTTTACTATACTCATCCATGAAAATTTACAAAGGATTTCAGGATTTCAATCAAAACGAAGCTGAGGATTTCAGTGCGGTATGAATATCTGTCACCAAGGGGAAGCTACAGAATGCGGTCTTGCCTGTTTGGCGATAACCGCTCCTTGTACAGCTTGCGTGAGGGGCCGCGCTGGCTGTCAGCACCGCTGATGGTGTCAGCAAAATATTGTTCAGTTGCGTTGACAGGCACCCTGCAAAGCCCCTGTGAACGCACGCTGCCGCGCGTGGAGCGTCAGCGATGCTGCCCCGTTGCTGTGATAGCGCTGTTGACGCATCAACCAGGCCCTACACATAGTCCGCGAGCCACGCCCGGCGTGGTAACGGAAAGGACATGCTTGGAGATGACATGAAAGAACTCATAATGCAGGAAGTAGGATTGGTAAATGGTGCGGTTATACAAAGCAACGTTATTGCTACCAACCTAACAATCATTGCCATTGGTGCTGGTGCTGTTTTTGCAGGTATGACGGCCCCAGCATGGGGACCCATTGCCTTGATTGGGCTCAGCTTTGCAGTTACTGGAACATATATTTACGAGCAGTTGTAAGAGTTTGTGGAGCCCGGTACCCGGGCTCCTTTTTTCCGAGCGGAGGCAATCGCATGTTTAAAAAAAATCTTAATACCGAGGGCGAGAGCGTCAACAGTGTGTGGGGTGTATCCGATCCTTTGAAGCGCCAATTTCTATCGGGGCTTTTTGTGGGCATAGCCATCGGCATCTGCCTTGGACGACTCTTCTGGGGGCCATGATTATTTTGCCAAAAAAGCTGCATATGCGATATCTGAGATTGAAACCGCTACTACTGGCTAATCTCATTGTTGCCGTGATCTACATAACGGCGCATGCGGCAACTCCCGTAACTGCATCCGTTGCTGCTGCGAAAGAGGCGCCCCTGCCTTTGCTAGGGAAGGCATTCGACGCCAACAACTCCATCTATCTGCTCGGCTCGTTCCATCTACTCAAGCCCGACGACTACGGGACAAATAGAGCTTTTCGCACCATTTCTGGCAAACCAACTGACACACAGCGCTAATCAGGACGGATCTTTCGCTCTTTTCAACGATTCGTTCAACGATTCGTATGCGTAATTTAATTACACTATCAGGAAGACAGTAAAGACATGCATAAGGCGATATGGCGAGATTACAATCAATTTCCGCAGGGAAATGGTCAATGGGAAATGATCAGGCCACCTTGGGGCCGGCTTTTTAGTGGAAGAGAAAAAGTGCTAAAAGCCGTTAAGAAATGGAATTCCTGGGACCCACTTCTTTTAACGACTCCAGAATCGCAATTTTTTCTGCCACCAATTTGCGTGAATTCTATTTCAGATAACGTACGGAGGAATCTGATCAGCAGTCAACTTGCATTTACCATACTGCTTGGAGTGTTAGCTGTTGGGTTTGGTATTTCGTATATATTGACCTCGTTTGATGAAAGGTTTTTGCGTGCAGCAGTGCTCGTTTTTTCCGGGCTCCTCTATGTTGGTACAGATACATATCTCATTCAAAGGAGTAAGGAGTGTCTTATTGAGCGAGCTATGTTTGTGCATTGGGTATTTTCTAGAAAAAACATTCTGGTCATATTATTTGCAGTAACAATGCTGTTAACCGGGTTGGGACAATTTTTCCTAGAAAAAGAACTTGGCGGATTTGATAATGTGGTGATGGCATACGGCGTGTATTTCAAATCGGTTGAGTCCGGTCAGTGGTGGAGGTATCTTACGGGTCCATTTATCCATTCCGGGCTGCTGCATTGGGTAAATAACCTTTTTATGGGCATTATAGCTATCGGATTAGCAGGGACGTTTGGGAAAAAATCCTTGATATTGTATTTCATAACATGGATGGTGGCATCTTCTATTTGTGTAAAGTACTTTTCTAGCGCAGATGCCTTGGTCGGGATTTCGGGAGGGGTATTTGGATTATTTGGCTGGGCTATTGCTTACGCGTTTAAAAAAAGAGCACTGTTTCCAAAATATTTTTGGTTGTCACTCGCTTTGTTTTCTTTATTGAATATTACAATTCCCTTCCTATTTTCAACGAACATTAGTCAGGTTGCCCATTTAACTGGATTAATATTTGGAATGTTTTTTGGCATATGCGGTATTGGTGGGTCTACAGAGAAATTAGGATAGGAAGTCTTGGAAGCAAGCGCCGCAGTTGGCTGGGCGGTATTTCCCTCGCCCAACCACTGTCACTGTGGGTGCTGGCGGGTTTCGCCGCGCTGGCCGCGCTGGCGATCGTGCTGTTTCTGATCTTCGGCGAATACACGCGCAAGTCGCGCGTGATCGGACAGTTGGTGCCCAATGCCGGATTGGTGACCGTGATCGCGCCCAGCAGCGGTGTCTTGAGCCGTCTGTTTCCGGTCGAAGGCGACGCCGTCGCCGCTGGCGCTTCGCTGACGTTGATTTCGACGCCGCGTGCCACGGCATCGGGCACGGAGACGCAAGATGTCATCCGCGCCGGTATCGACCAGCGACGGCAGAGCGTTGAAAAGGGCGTGCAGTCGCAACATGCATTGGCGTCGGCACAAGCGGTTGGCTATTCGCAGCAACTACTGGCTACCAGGCGTGAACTGGCGCAGATCGAGCGGGAAGTCGCCACGCGCCGTGAACAAGTCAGGCTGGCCAACATCACCCTGGATCGATACCGCCGTCTGGCCGGGCAGAAGTATCTGAGCGAGGTACAACTGCACCAGCAGGAACAGGCCGCGCTGGAACAACTCACGCAACAGCAGGCGCTGGAGCGGCAAGCGATTTCGACCCGGCGCGGCATCGCGCAACTGGAGCAGACACTGCGCGAACTGCCGGCGCAATTGTCGGCGCAGCAAGCCGTCGCTGTACGCGACCTCGCCTTACTCAGTCAGGAGCAGGCGCAAAGCACTGCCAGCAGCGAGATCCTGGTCAAGTCTCCGGTGGCGGGTCTCATCACCAGTCGGATGATTGAACCGGGACAAGCGATCGAAGCTGGCCAGCCGCTGATGAGTCTGCTGCCGACAGGCTCGCGTTTACAGGCGCAATTGCTGGTGCCGAGCCGGGCGATCGGCTTCATCGAAACCGGCGACAGCGTGTTGTTGCGCTATCAGGCTTACCCGTATCAAAAGTTCGGCCACCATCGCGGCAAGGTCGCGCGCATTTCCCGCAGCGCGTTGAGCACCGGTGAGCTAGGTGCATTGATCGGCGGAGCGCAGGCCGGAGAACCCTACTACCGGGTGGTTGTCGATATCGAACGGCAAAGCATCCTCGCCTATGGCAAAAAGGAGCCGTTGCGACCCGGCATGCTTCTCGAAGCTGACATCCTGGGGGAGCGCCGCAAGCTGTATGAATGGGTGCTGGAACCGTTGTATTCGCTACGCGGCAAGATGAGCGGGTAATCGGGCGAACAAGCACGTTGATTGAATCGCCCGATCCGTCATTCCGCGAAGGCGGGAACCCATGCCCGGATATTTGCAGATTGCAAGGATTGCTCTGCGGTGGGTTTCCCGGCATGGGTTTCCACCTTCGCGGGAATGACGAGCAACAACTCATGCCTCCATCCACAAATCTGGCTGTATCAAACCTTCCCTGCGTCACTCTTCCACGTACGGATCGGCGATACCCAGCCCGGCCAGGATTTCGCGTTCCAGTTGTTCCATGCATTCGGCCTCGCGCTCGTCGTCGTGATCCCAGCCGAGCAGATGCAGGGCGCCATGCACGGTCATGTGTGCGTAGTGGGCGGTCAGCAGTTTCTTTTGTTCGCGCGCTTCCCTGGCGATGACCGGTGCGCACAGCACGATGTCGCCCAGCAGCGGCATCTTCATGTCGGCGGGCAGGCCTTCCGGCATCTCCGCCGGAAAACTCAACACGTTGGTCGCGCTGTCCTTGCCGCGGTAGTGCCGGTTGAGCGCACGGCCTTCCTTGGTGCCGACGATGCGGATGGCGAGATCGGCTTCGCGGATGCGCGTATCCAGCGCGGCGGCGACCCAGCGACGGAAACTCACCGCGGCCGGCAGGCCCGCGCGCGGCAACGCATAGCTGACGGAAACATCAAGACGAACAGGCCCACGGGTCATTGCACGATCTTACGCCGGACCCGTTTCCGTGTCTTTCGCGTCCCGCGCCTCGTACGCATTGACGATGCGCGCCACCAGCGGATGCCGCACCACGTCGCGCGAGGTGAAGAAAGTGAAGCTGATGCCTTCCACGCCATGCAGCACGTCCAGCGCATCCTTCAAGCCTGATTTCTGGTGCTTGGGCAGATCGACCTGGGTCATGTCGCCGGTCACGACAGCGGTGCTGCCGAAACCGATGCGGGTCAGGAACATCTTCATCTGTTCGATGGTGGTGTTCTGCGCCTCGTCGAGGATCACGTAGGCATCGTTGAGCGTGCGGCCACGCATGTAGGCCAGCGGCGCGATCTCGATGACGTTCTTTTCCAGCAGCTTGATGACTTTCTCGACGCCAAGCATTTCATACAGCGCGTCGTACAGCGGTCGCAGGTAGGGATCGACTTTCTGCGACAAATCGCCGGGAAGGAAGCCGAGTTTTTCGCCCGCTTCCACAGCCGGACGCACGAGGATCAGGCGTTGCACGCGCGATTCGTTGAGCGCCTCCACTGCGCTGGCAACCGCGAGGAAGGTCTTGCCGGTGCCAGCCGGGCCGATGCCGAAGTTGATGTCGTTGACGGCGATGGCGTGCAGATAATTGATCTGGTTCGGCCCACGTCCGCGCACGGTGCCGCGCTTGACCTTGATCACGACCTCCTGCGGCGTGATGTCGTCCTCGACCACGCGATCTGCCCCCGCGCTGCTGAGTGCGAGATGGATGGTCTCCGGCGTGAGTGTGTCTTCGCCCGCCTCGGCATACAGCGCGTGCAGCAGGTGTTCGGCCGTCGCGACCGCGTCCTCGCTACCGGTGACGCGATAGATGTTGCCGCGATTGGCGATTTCAACGCCCAGCCGCAGTTCGATCTGGCGCAGGTGGCCGTCGAACGGGCCGTTGAGGTTGGCGATGCGCTCGATGTCGGCGGGTTCGAGCAGGAAGTCGCGTTGCTGGGGGTTGGTCATGGGGGAAGGGTAGCTGACGTAGGGCGGGTTTTAACCCGCGTTTTGTTTGTCGGATGACAAGGTGGCGGGTTAAAACCCGCCCTACGCAACCCGGCCGCGCAATGAATTGGGCATCGCTTCGGTAATCAGCACGTCGACGAACTGCCCGATCAAGCGTGCATGCCCGGGAAAATTCACCGAGCGCATGTTTTCGGTCTTGCCGGTCAACTCGTTAGGATCCTTGCGCGATGGGCCTTCGACCAGCACCGATTGCACGCTGCCGACCATCGCTTCCGAAATCGTCGCCGAGTGTGCGCTGATGTGCGCTTGCAGGCGCTCCAGACGGGCGTGCTTGATGGCGTCGGAAGTGTTGTCTTCCAGATCGGCCGCCGGCGTGCCGGGGCGGCGCGAATAGATGAAGGAGAACGATTGGTCGAAGCCGACGTCCTCGATCAGCTGCATGGTCTTGTCGAAGTCCGCATCGGTTTCGCCGGGGAAGCCGACGATGAAATCCGACGAGATCGAGATGTCCGGACGCACGGCGCGCAGCTTGCGCATCTTCTGCTTGAATTCCAGCACGGTGTAGCCGCGTTTCATCGCCGCGAGGATGCGGTCGCTGCCGGCCTGCACCGGCAGATGCAGGTAATTGGCCAGCTGCGGCACGTCGCGATACGCCTCGATCAGCGAATCGGAAAACTCCAGCGGATGCGAGGTGGTGAAGCGGATGCGGCCGATGCCTTCGATCTCTGCAATCGCGCGGATCAGCAAACCGAGGTCTGCGAAGTGCGTTTCTGCATTCGAGCCGAGGCTCGAACCGGCGCTCTCACCCTCGCTTTCATTAGATGCGTAGGGCCCGCGATACGCATTGACGTTCTGACCGAGCAGATTCACCTCGCGCACGCCCTGAGCCGCGAGTTGCGCCACTTCCACCAGCACGTCCTCGAACGGCCGGCTGACTTCCTCGCCACGCGTGTACGGCACCACGCAAAAGCTGCAGTACTTGCTGCAGCCTTCCATGATCGACACGAAGGCGCTCGGACCCTCGGCGCGCGGCTCGGGCAGGCGGTCGAACTTTTCGATCTCGGGAAAGCTGATGTCCACCTGCGGCTTGCCGGTGGCGCGCCGGGCGGCGATCAGCTCGGGCAGGCGATGCAGTGTTTGCGGGCCGAAGACCAGGTCGACGTAGGGGGCGCGCTTGACGATGGCCGCGCCCTCCTGCGAGGCGACACAGCCGCCGACGCCGATGATCACCGGCCTGCCGTCGGCCTTGAGCCTCGCTTCTTTCAACTTCCGCCAGCGGCCGAGCTGGCTGAAGACCTTTTCCTGCGCCTTTTCGCGGATCGAGCAGGTGTTGACGAGGACCACGTCGGCCTCATCCACGTTGTCGGTCAGCTCCAGGCCATCGCTGGCGGCCAGCACGTCAGCCATCTTGGCCGAGTCGTACTCGTTCATCTGGCAACCGTGGGTCTTGATATAGAGCTTGCCTTTCACGGAAGGCGAGCCTTCCGTGGGCTTGCCCCTCGCGGGGGTCAGGGTGGTTTCGATGATGTCGGACATGGCGTTTCCGGGAGGGCGGCGGTGAATCCGCGCCGGATGTGAGGGCGGAATAGTGTAGTGGGTCACGTCCTGAGTGCACCGAGGACTGCGTTTAACCCTCATGGACTTGGCAACGGCACTCCGAGGGAGGACACTCGGCACGATGAAGGGGATACGGGGACTACTGGCTGTGTTCTGCGCGCTGGCGGCAATGGCGGCCGGCCAGGCTGTGGCGGGCACGGTGTACCGCTGTGACAGCGCCGATGGCGGCCGCAGCTACTCCAGCAAGCGTGTCTCCGGCGCCAGCTGTACGCCGATCAGTGCGTACTCGACCAAGCGCTCCAAATCGTCGTCACCGGCATCATGGATGGCCAGCGCGGCGCCGGCAGGCGCGGTGGGCAGCGCGACAACGACAACTGCGGTCGCCGGCTCACCCGCATCGGTCAATGCCAATCCACCGGCCAGCTTCACTCCCACCTCGTTCAGCCCTGCGAAACCAGCCGCGCCTTCCTACCAGGCGCCGCGCCTGGTGCGTGGGCAGGTGTATTCCTACATCAAGGACGGCGTGCGTCATTACAGCAGCCGTGCGCCGAAGGGTGTGTCGGGCGCCACGGCGATGCGGACCATCAAGTACAGCTTCCTCGAGACGTGCTATGCCTGCGGCGCGAAGCCCGGCGTCAACTTCGGCACGTTGCGCCTGAACATGGCGGCCTACAACAACGAGATCGCCGGCGCGGCCAGGCAATACGGCGTCGATGAGGCCATCGTCCGGGCCATCATCCATGCCGAGTCGGCGTTCAATCCCAACGCGTTATCGCGCGTGGGCGCGCAGGGCCTGATGCAGCTGATGCCGGCGACGGCGCGGCGGTTCGGCGTCAGCAATGCGTTCGATGCGGGGCAGAATATCCAGGGCGGGGTGAAATACCTGGCTTGGTTGTTGAAGCGCTTCAACGGCAACCTGACCCTCGCGGCAGCCGGCTACAACGCCGGAGAAGGCGCCGTCGACAAGTACAAGGGCGTGCCGCCGTACAGCGAAACCCGCCGCTATGTCGAGCGTGTCGGTGTCCTCGCCGATCGTTACCGCGGCACCCTCGCTGCCAAGTGACTCCTTGCGGGCGATGCGGGCGCGCTGGCCGGCTCGCGCCAGATCACGCAGGCAACCCTCGTAACGCATTGATTGGCCGCCAAACATTGTCGGCGGATTCAGCGTTCCGTTACACTTTGCCGTCTTTTTCTGGTCGGTTGCGCGACGCCCAACGGGCGCGCTTCGACCAGATTGCTTCTGAACGTCTTTTGCGGAGTGCCGGATGGCCAATGATGAGGTCAAGGGCCCTGATAGCCAGGGTCGCCGCCGGTTCCTGACTGCGACCACCGCCGTGGTCGGAGCAGTCGGAGCCGGTTTTGTCGCAGTGCCATTCATCAAGTCGTGGAATCCGAGTGCGCGGGCGAAATTGTCCGGCGCCCCGGTGACCGTCGATATCAGTGGATTGCAGGAAGGCCAGATGCTGACCCGGGAGTGGCGCGGGCAGCCGATCTGGATCATCAAGCGCTCCAGGACCATCCTGGCCGCGTTGCCGACACTGGATGATCGCCTGCGCGATCCCCAATCGACCAACGCCGACCAGCAGCCGGCCTATATCAAGGGCGAGACACGCTCGATCAAGCCGGAAATCTCGGTGCTGGTCGGTTTGTGCACCCATCTGGGCTGCTCACCGAAGCTGCACGCCGAGATCAAGCCGGAGCCCTTCGATCCGCAGTGGAAGGGCGGCTTCTTTTGTCCGTGCCACAAGTCGCGCTTCGACATGGCCGGACGCGTGTTCAACGGCGTGCCGGCACCGACCAACCTGCTGGTGCCGCCCCACCACTACGAAAACGACAACACGATCGTGATCGGCGTCGATCCAAAAGGGGCCGCTTAAACCATGGCGAATATCCTGATGCGTACGGCCAATTCGGTGGGCGACTGGGTCAACGCGCGCGCGCCGGCCTTGATGCCGATGTACCGCAAGCACATGACCGAGTACTACGCGCCGAAGAGCTTCAATATCTGGTACATCTTCGGCGTGCTGTCGATGGTGGCGCTGGTCAACCAGATCGTCACCGGCATCTTCCTGACGATGCATTTCAAGCCGAGCGCGGCGGAAGCCTTCGCCTCGGTCGAATACATCATGCGCGACGTCGAGTGGGGCTGGCTGATCCGCTACATGCACAGCACCGGTGCGTCGCTGTTCTTCATCGCCGTCTACCTGCACATGTTCCGCGGGCTGATGTACGGCTCGTACCAGAAGCCGCGCGAACTGGTGTGGCTGCTGGGCATGGTGATCTACCTGGTGCTGATGGCCGAAGCCTTCATGGGCTATGTGCTGCCGTGGGGCCAGATGTCGTTCTGGGGCGCCAAGGTCATCATCTCGCTGTTTGGCGCGATCCCGGTGATCGGCCAGGGCCTGACCGAATGGATCATGGGCGATTACCTGCCGGCCGACGCCACGCTGGGCCGCTTCTTCGCGTTGCACGTGATCGCGTTGCCGCTGGTGTTGCTGCTGCTGGTGGTGTTGCACCTCGGCGCGTTGCATGAAGTGGGCTCCAACAATCCCGACGGCGTCGAGATCAAGAAGGGACCGAAGGGCAATCGCTGGTCGCTGACCGCGCCCACGGACGGCATCCCGTTCCACCCGTATTACACGGTCAAGGACACGATGTACGTTGGCTTCTTCCTGATCCTGGCTGCCTTCATCATCTTTTTCGCGCCGACCATGGGCGGTTGGTTCCTCGAGCACGACAACTTCACCGAGGCCAACCGCCTGGTGACGCCCGAGCACATCAAGCCGGTGTGGTACTACACCCCGTACTACGCAATGTTGCGGGTGATCCCGCACAAGCTCAGCGGCGTGATCGTGATGTTTTCGGCGATCGCGGTGTTGTTCCTGGTGCCATGGCTGGATCGTTCCAAGGTCAAGTCGTATCGCTATCGCGGGATGTTGTCGAAGGTGATGCTGGGCATCCTCGCGATCAGTTTCGTCTGGCTTGGCAAGATCGGCTCAGGCCCCGGTACCGATCCTGTCGAAACCATTATCGGCCGCGTGCTGACCTTCCTGTATTTCATGTTCTTCATCACCATGCCGATCTGGACGAAGCTCGACAAGACCAAGCCGGTGCCGGAGCGGGTCACGACCCATGATTAAGACCTTTCTTCCAAAGCTGGCCACGCTGGTTGCCGGTCTGCTGTTGTCGGCGACCGTGTTCGCGTCCGAGGGCGGCGATACGCAGCAGGCGGGCACCGATCTGGGCGACCGCGCCTCGCTGCAGCGCGGCGCGCAGCTGTACATGAACTACTGCGCGGGCTGCCACTCGCTCAAGTACCTGCGTTACTCCCGCATGGGCGAGGATCTGGGTCTCGGTGAAGAGGAGGTCATGAACAACCTCAACCTCACCGGCGCCAAATTCGGTGAGACCGTCCTGACGGCGATGCCGGCTGATCACGCCCGGCAATGGTTCGGACAGGCCCCGCCCGATCTGAGCGTGATCGCGCGCGTCCGCGGCAGCGACTGGATCTACACCTATCTGAAGTCGTTCTACCTCGACGAGTCGCGCCCGCTGGGCTGGAACAACACATTGTTCCCGAGTGTGTCGATGCCCAATCCGTTGTGGCAGTTGCAGGGCCTGCAGCGCGCCGAATACGGCAAGGCCGATGCCACCGGCGAGCGTCCCGTTGAGAAGCTGGTGATGGCGCAGCCGGGTACGCTGCAAGCCGAACAGTTCAACCAGGTGGCGCGCGACATCACCGCGTTCCTCGAATATGCCGGCGAGCCCGCCGTGCTCAAGCGCGAGGCGATGGGCGTGTGGGTGATTCTGTTCCTGGCGTTTTTCACCTTCCTTGCGTGGTTGCTGAAGACCGAATACTGGAAGGATGTGCACTGAGGCGTTGATGCGGATTCCCGGCTGCGCGGAAAAGTTGCAACCGTGCGGCCATGCACTGAGCCCGGACATCTTGGGGTTTGGTCGGCAGGAAATTGGATCCCGCCTCGCTGGTTGGCGATCGCCCGCAAGGGGTGGGCGGCGCCTGGTCGAAGGAGAGTCGATGATGGCTGCAAGTCCGCGCATGCGTAACGCACTCACGCTGTTTTCCTCCGTCGATGACGTCCTGTGTCATCGCGTGCGCCTGGTGCTGGCCGCGAAAGGCGTCACCTACGATTTCGTTCCCGTCGACTCGCAGAACCCGCCTGAAGACCTGATCGACCTCAATCCCTATCACTCCGTGCCGACGCTGGTGGAGCGGGAGCTTGTGCTGTACTCCGCATCGGTGGTCAGCGAATACTTGGACGAACGCTATCCCCATCCGCCATTGATGCCGGTCGATCCGTTGTCGCGCGCGCGCCTGCGGTTGGCGATGTTGCGTATCGAACACGACTGGGTGCCGCAGGTGCAAGCCGTGCAACTTGGCAACAAGCAGCAGGCCGAAAACGGCCGCAAGCGCTTGAAGGAATTGCTGACCGCTTCGCTGCCGCTGTTCAAGGCCAGCAAGTTCTTCCTCAATCCTGAAATGAGCCTGGCCGACTGCGCGATGGCGCCGATCATCTGGCGCCTGCCATGGCTGGGGATCCCGATGCCAAAAGACGGCAAGACGATCGAGGACTACGGCAACCGCATTTTCCGCAATCCTGGGTTCGTGCGCAGCCTCACGGAAGAGGAAAAGAAACTCCGGCCCATCCCGGCATGATGCGATTCCCTCGCTATAGCCCGCACACTACTGTGCGGACTTTCCACGAAAAGCCTGCTCTCCACAGGATCCATGACTGAAGACGCGCCACGCATGACGAGCCACCGCCCGTACCTGTTGCGTGCCTTGTACGAATGGATCGCGGAAAACGGCATGACGCCGCACTTGCTGGTCGATGCAATGCAGCCTTTGGTGCAGGTGCCGTCCAGCGCCGTGAAAGACGGCAAGGTCGTCTTGAACATCGCCGATCGCGCAGTGACCCGGTTGGAGTTGGGCAACGAAGCGGTTACGTTCACGGCGCGCTTCGGTGGCGTCAGCCAGTCGGTACTGGTGCCGATGGGCGCTGTCCTGGCGATCTATGCGCGCGAGACGGGACAGGGGATGGCATTACCGGACGACATCATCACCTCCGACCCCGACAACACGCCCACGCCTTCCACCCCGGACGACAGTGCGCCGACGACCAAGCGCGCGCACCTGCGCGTCATCAAATAGACGTGTCATCAAATCGAGCGGCGAGTGGTCCCGCGGTCGTCGTCCTGCGCCAGTGGCCCGCTGAAACCGACCAGCCGATCGCCGCGCAACACCAGTTTTCCGATCTGCCGGTCGTGGCCATCGCGCGAGTATTCGAAGCGGAAACTGCGCTCGAAGCCCAGCCGGCCATCGTGGCCGCGGCGCAGACGCAAGCCGGTGGCGTGCACGCTCTGGTCCAGCCATTGCACACCGGCGGACTGGCAGGCATTGCGCCCCAGCCCCTCGGCAAGCTCGGCGGCGGCGCGTGCGCTGTTCCACAGCGCGAACCCCAGCGCACCCACTATCATCAGGACCAGTAATGTCGGCATGGGCGCAATGTGGCGATCGCCGCCGGATTGCGCAAGCCTCTTTTCCTCCCACTCACGCGACAGAGAGTCAGCTCACGACCATGAAACTCATTTTTCCAGGCGGTGAATATCCCCAGGTGCTGCTGGGACCCGGGATCAACAAGATCGGCTCCGATCCGCAAGCCACGATCGTGCTGGATCGCCCCGGCGTCATGCCGAGGCATTGCGAGCTCAACGTCGGTCCGCACGGCGTCATGCTGCAAGTCCCGGCAGGTGCTTCGATCAACGTCAATGGGCGCAGCGTGGATGGGCTGATCGCACTGCGTCCCGGCGACACGGTTGCGCTGGACGGGGTGCTCGCTCGCCTGGCTTCGGTCGATGCCGCCGCCCCCACGGACTATCGCGCGCCGCTGGATCCATCGTTGCCGCATCCGGCCAACGACGATCCCGGCGCAACGACGATCCGTCCGGTGCTTCCCAAATACGTCTTGCGCGGGGTGTCGGGCGCTGCCTTTGGCCGCACCTATCCCGTGGTGGGGACAACCACCATCGGGCGCGCGCCCGAATGCAACCTGCGCATCGACGAACGTGGCATCTCGCGCCAGCATGCGTGCCTGACGCCGGGCCCGGCCGGACTGGACATCCAGGACCTGGGTTCGGCCAACGGTTGCTTCATCAATGGCAAGCGTGTGCACCAGGGCCTTGCGGTCGCGGGCGATGAAATCGGCTTCGATACGCAACGCTTCCTGCTGGTCGCCCCTGGACAGGCCGCACAGGTGCACGCCACGCAGCATGCGCGCGCTGTTGGTCGCAAGGCGCCTTCGGGCTGGCGCTGGCTCGCGTTTGCGGTGCTCGCGTCGGCTGCGCTGACCATCCTGTGGTTGGCCCGCTGAAGCTTTGACGCGCTAAGAGCTCTGAACAAACGTCATTTCTTGTAAAGCGGAGCTTGCTCCGCTGCTTCTCGCCTTGGATCAAAGCAGCGGAGCAAGCTCCGCTCTACAAAAGCGGCAGACTCCGGGCGAACGGCTTGTTCAAGCCTTCGTCAACCGGCCGGACGGCCCAGTTTCATCGACAGATCGATCGCGTGCACATGCTTGGTGAGCCCGCCGATGGAGATGCAATCGACGCCGTCCTCGGCGATTGAGCGCACGGTGGCCAGATCGACGCCGCCCGACACCTCCAGTGGAATCCTGCCCGCCGCAATGCGCACGGCTGCCCGCCGGGCCGCTGGATCGAAGTCGTCGATCAGGATGCGTTCGCAGCCCGCCGACAAGGCCTCCTGCAGTTGCAGCAGCGTTTCCACCTCGACGATCAACGGCAGCTGCGGATGCATCGCGCGCGCGGAGGCAATTGCCGCCGTCAGCGAACCGGCCGCGCGTACATGGTTTTCCTTGAGCATCACCGCGTCGTGCAAACCGATCCGATGGTTCATGCCGCCGCCCACGCGCACCGCATATTTCTGTGCCAATCGCAGTCCGGGCAGCGTCTTTCGCGTATCCAGAATCTTCGCCCCTGTGCCGCGCACGGCGGCGACATACGCCGCGGTCGTGGTGGCCGTGCCACTGAGAGTCTGCAGGAAATTCAAGGCCGCACGTTCGGCGCTGACCAGCGCGCGGGCATGACCGTCGAGTGTCGCCAGGGTCGTGCCTGCCGCGACGTGGTCGCCTTCAGCCACGCGCCATTCGATGCGGACCGCGGGATCCAGTGCGCGATGGCAGGCATCGAACCACGGCCGGCCCGCAATGACGGCATCTTCCTTGCACAACAGATACGCCACGTCGGCATGGTCTGGCAGCAACGCGGCGGTGACATCACCGCTCCCGATATCCTCGGCCAGCGCGCGCGCAACGTCCGCGTCGATCACATCGTCCGACGGCGCACGAACAACCGTGCTCATGCGTGCGCGAAACCGGCGATCTGCGTGGTTGCGATGCCTTCCTCGATCAGCAATACCGGGATGCCGTCGTCGATCCGGTACACGGTCTTGCCATCGCGCGTCACCAGAGCATCGCGAATGGCATCGGCCTGCGCGGTCCCGTCGACACGTTTGATTGCGCCGGCCGCGATCGCACGGTTCAAGGTCTCCAGGCCGCGCTTGTCCAGCCGGGCCAGCGGCTGGCGTGTTGCGGGGCAGACCAGAATGTCGAGGAGTTTGCGATCCATGTCGGCGCCGTGGTTGCTGGAGGCCGGTAGAATACGTCTTTGCGACAGGGGACAGCCATGTCT
>JBBJNO010000231.1:0-2265 GCA_037720875.1 Luteimonas sp.
AGAGCGAAAAACAAAACGTCACTGGATTCCCGCCTTCGCGGGAATGACAGCTGAAGGTTTGCGGGATAACCGGACGCCGCAATGACCTACCTCACCAAACCAAAACTCCACCACCCCTCCCTCGGCTGCAACGCGATCGGCTTCACCCGTCGCGACTACGAGGGCAAGATCTCGACGTTGTGCGCGGGCTGTGGCCACGACTCAATTTCGGCAGCGATCATCCAGGCTTGCTGGGAACTCGACATCCAGCCGCATCGCGTCGCCAAGCTGTCGGGCATCGGTTGCAGCAGCAAGACGCCCGATTATTTCCTCGGCCAGTCGCACGGATTCAACACCGTGCATGGGCGCATGCCGTCGGTGCTGACCGGCGCCAATCTCGCCAATCGCGAACTGATCTACCTCGGCGTATCCGGTGATGGCGATTCCGCATCGATCGGCATCGGCCAGTTCGTGCATGCGATCCGGCGCGGCGTGAACATGGTCTACATCGTCGAGAACAACGGTGTGTACGGACTGACCAAGGGCCAGTTCTCCGCGACCGCCGACCAGGGGTCGATGTCGAAGAAAGGCGTCGCCAACAGCGACAGCCCGATCGACATGGTGATGATGGCGCTGCAACTCGGCGCAAGTTATGTCGCGCGCAGTTTCTCCGGCGACAAGCAGCAGCTGGTGCCGCTGATCAAGGGCGCGCTGTCACATCGTGGCGCGGCGTTCCTCGATGTCATCAGCCCCTGCGTCGCCTTCAACAACCACGCCGGCAGCACCAAGAGCTACGACTACGTGCGCGAGCACAACGACGCCGTCAACCAGCTCGACGTGATGGTGCCGCGCGCCGAGATTGCCGTCGATTACCGCGCAGGCGAGACCATCGATGTCGAGCAACACGACGGTTCGGTCCTGCACCTGCGCAAACTCGACGAGACCTACGATCCCCGCGACCGCATCGCCGCGATGAACATCATCCAGCAGCGGCAGGCGGCGGGCGAGGTGGTAACGGGATTGCTGTTCGTCGATCCGGCGGCGGATGACCTGCATGGGCATCTCAATACCGTCGCCACGCCGCTGAATACCTTGAACGCTGCGGAGCTGTCGCCGGGAATCGTGATGCTTGACAAGATCAACGCCTCCCTGCGCTGACCATGCCTTGTAGGGCGGGTCTTGACCCGCGGCTTTTAACTTGCGGAGAAGCAACAGCAGCGGAGCAAGCTCCGCTCTACAAAGGCCGGTCGGCATGCGCTGGCCCCGAGCGCCGCGACGTGGTGCAATAGCGTCCGAAGCGGGGGTACCGCTGGCCTCGTGCCGCGGTTGAGACAGTCCCTTCGAACCTGATCCGGTTGAGACCGGCGTAGGGAAGCTTCGCAGGATGCGCTTGCAAGAAGGGCCTGCAGCCCCTCCCACAAGCGATTTCCATGCGCCGCCGCTTCGTACGTTACGCGAACCCTTCGCTTCCAAACGGACGAACGCCATGAATGCAGTGCCTTCCTCGCTGTTGCAGCAGACCGATCAGCTCTCCGAATCCGTCACCCGGCCAATTCCCGGCTCGCGCAAGATCTTCATCGAAGGTTCGCGCCATGCTCCTCATGGGCATGTGGTGCGTGTCGCGATGCGCGAGATCGTGCAGTCGCAGACGCCGACGTTGTTCGGCGGTGAGAACAATCCGCCAATCACCGTATACGACCCTTCCGGTCCATATACGGATCCAGATGCCAACATTGACCTCGCCATCGGCCTCGCACCTTTGCGCGCGAAGTGGATCGAGGAGCGCGGCGATACGCAGTTGCTGCCGCAACTGAGTTCCGAATTCGGCCGCGGCCGCGAGACCAATGCACGTCTGGATGCGGTGCGCTTTCCCAATCGCACGCTGCCGCGCGTCGCCAGGGCCGGCGCCAATGTCAGCCAGATGCATTACGCGCGGCGCGGCATCATCACGCCGGAGATGGAATACGTCGCCATCCGCGAGAACCAGCGCCTCGACGCGGTGCGCGACGCGGGCCTGCTGAAGCAGCATCCCGGGGAATCCTTCGGTGCCAGCATCCAGCACTTCATCACGCCCGAATTCGTCCGCGACGAAATCGCGCGCGGCCGTGCAATTTTGCCCAACAACATCAACCATCCCGAAAGCGAGCCGATGATCATCGGCCGCAACTTCCTCACCAAGATCAACGCAAATATCGGCAACAGCGCTGTGTCATCAGGCATCGCCGAGGAAGTCGAGAAACTGGTGTGGGCGATCCGCTGGGGCGGCGACACGGTGATGGACCTGTC
>JBBJNO010000231.1:2365-4291 GCA_037720875.1 Luteimonas sp.
TCGAGAAACTGGTGTGGGCGATCCGCTGGGGCGGCGACACGGTGATGGACCTGTCTACCGGCAAGCACATCCACGAAACGCGCGAATGGATCATCCGCAATTCACCGGTGCCCATCGGTACCGTGCCGATCTACCAGGCGCTGGAAAAAGTCGACGGGCGCGCCGAAGAACTTACCTGGGACATCTTCCGCGACACGCTGATCGAACAGGCCGAGCAAGGGGTGGACTACTTCACCATCCACGCCGGCGTGCTGCTGCGCTACGTGCCGCTGACAGCGAAGCGCGTCACCGGCATCGTCTCGCGCGGCGGCTCGATCCTCGCCAAGTGGTGCCTGTCGCACCACAGGGAAAACTTCCTCTACACGCATTTCGAGGACATCTGCGAGATCATGAAGGCGTACGACGTGGCCTTCTCGCTCGGCGACGGCCTGCGTCCCGGCTGCATTGCCGACGCCAACGACGCGGCGCAATTCGGCGAGCTGGAAACGCTCGGCGAGTTGACGAAAATCGCATGGAAACACGACGTGCAGACCATGATCGAAGGCCCCGGCCATGTGCCGATGCAGTTGATCAAGGAGAATATGGACAAGCAGCTGGCCGAATGCGGCGAAGCGCCGTTCTACACGCTGGGACCGCTGACCACCGACATCGCGCCGGGTTACGACCACATCACCTCGGCGATCGGCGCGGCGATGATCGGCTGGTATGGCACGGCGATGCTCTGCTACGTCACGCCGAAAGAGCATCTGGGTTTGCCCAATCGCGAGGACGTGCGCGACGGCATCATGGCCTACAAGATCGCCGCGCATGCGTCCGACCTGGCCAAGGGCCATCCCGGCGCGCAGGTGCGCGACAACGCGCTGTCCAAGGCGCGGTTCGAGTTTCGCTGGGACGACCAGTTCAACCTGGGGCTGGATCCGGAAAAGGCCAAGTCGTTCCACGACGAGACGCTGCCGAAGGACGCGCACAAGCTCGCGCATTTCTGCTCGATGTGCGGCCCGCATTTCTGTTCGATGAAGATCACGCAGGACGTGCGCGACTACGCGGCGGAGCATGGCGTCGATGAGGCGACCGCGCTGGATGCGGGGATGGCGGAGAAGTCGGCGGAGTTCCTTGCAACGGGCGCGAAGGTCTATCACGTCGAATGACGTTTGTCGGGCGGGTCTCGACCCGCCGCTCCTGGTGGGAGGGTTGCAGGGTGGGCTTAGGCCCACCACGCAGTGATGGTTACGAAGAGCGGTGGGCCAAGGCCCACCCTACAGCCCTCCCACAAAAAAAGCAGTCGCTCCCGACCTGAATCCGTACAGGTTGCCAACAACGCCACGGCGTAGACTTTCCATCGGAGCGTCACGGAGAATCACCATGAAATTATTCAAGTCCAACCTCAGCCGATGGGCCGCGATCGCCGCCTTGCTGACCCTGCTCGCCGCCTGCGCCACCGGCCCGCGCGTGCGCACCGATTTCGATCCCGAAGCCGACTTCGGCCGTTATCGCAGTTATGCGTTCTACCAGCCGATCGCGATGGAAACGTCGGGTTACTCCACCTTCATCACCGACCGCATCAAGACCAACATCCGCCGCGAAATGGGCGCGCGCGGCTATGTGTACAACGAGACCTCGCCGGACTTGCGGGTGAACTTCCAGGGCATCGTCGAAGAACGCGCCGACGTGTACTCCACGCCGATGATGGACTACCAGTACTACTACAGCTATCGCGCGCGCAGCTATGTCGCGGTGCCGGTCTGGTACGACCAGACCCGCGTCAGCCATTACAGCGAAGGCACGCTCACCGTCGATCTGGTCGATGCCGCCCGCAACCGCATGGTGTGGACCGGCGATGCGATCGGCCGCGTCACGCAGAGGACGCCGCAGGAACGCGCGGTGCAAGTCGATCGTTCGATCTCGGAAATCTTCCTGCGCTATCCC
>JBBJNO010000232.1:0-4287 GCA_037720875.1 Luteimonas sp.
AGCTCGCGGCTGGAGCCGCTCATACGCCCCGAAGGAAGTCCCCTTGGGGGACGAAATCGCACGCGTGCAGCGTTGCGTCGATGTAACCTTGGCGCATGCCCAGCCCGTTCCGTCTGCTCGCGCCAAAACCCCGCGCCATCGAACGCGACCTCGTCACCATCGTGTTGCCCGATGGCCGCAGCGTCGAGGTCGAACGCGTGCGCCATCCGCGAGCGCGGCGGGTGAAACTGTCGGTCGATGAGCGCGGCGCGCGGCTGACGTTGCCGCTGCGCGCCAGCCTCGTCTCGGGCGAACGCTTCCTGCGCGAACACCGCGAGTGGCTGGCGACGCAACTCGATCACCACGCGATTGACGCGTCCGCACAGCTGATCCGCGGCGAAACCACGGCACTGCCCCTGCGCGGCGCATTGCGGCCACTGCGCTGGGAAGAAGGCCGCTTCACCCGTGTCATGGAGGACGAACGCGGCTTGCTGTTTTCGGTCTCCGCGCGTGCCAGCGTGCCGACACTGCAACGCGCGCTGCGCGACTACTACGAAGCGCAGGCGCGCACCGATGTCGCGCGCTGGCTGCCGAACTACCTGCCGGCGCTGCCGCGCCCGCCGTCGCGCATCGCGCTCAAGCGGATGTCGTCGCAATGGGGCTCGCTGAGCCCCGACGGCGTCATGGCGCTGGACCTGTCGCTGGTGCTGGCGCGGCCATCGGCGTTCGAGTACGTGCTGGTGCACGAGCTCTGCCATCTCCTGCGCGCCGATCATTCGCGCGCGTTCTGGCGCGAGGTCGAGACACGGTTTCCGCAATGGCGCGACGAGCGCACGTATTTCCATGCGCAAGGACGGCGGCTCAAGGCGATGTTACGCGCGTTGACCGGTTGATCCGGTTCCGCGAGAGACGCTAGTTAAATCTGCTTCGTCGGGATGACAATTTGTGTTCCTGACCGTCTTTGGCCCAATTTGTTTTTCAATCCCCTTGACGCAACAGGAAATCGCCGATTGCCGCGGCCACCGCGCGCGGGTCTTCCATGTGCAAATGATGCGTGCCGTCGAGCACGATCAATTCGCCCCGCGGCAACAACGCCACGCGTGCGCGCCGTAATGCATCCGGCAAGTAAACCTGCGCAGGGTTCGCAAAGATCACACGCGTTGGACACGCGATCCCTGCCACCAGGTTGCTGATCTGCGCCTCGGTCATGCGCTGCATCGTCGGCAGGGTCAATTGCGGATCACTCGACCAGGTATGACCGCCCTGCACCGCGCGCACGCCGCGCACGGCCAGCAAGCGCGCGGCCGGTTCGCTGAGCCCATTGGATTGCATGCGCGCACGAACCGCCATGTCGATGTCGGGAAACACACGCAGGCGTTTGCCCGGCAACGCGCGCGCCGCGGCGATGGCATCACGCATGCGCTCGACCGTGCGTTCGGGCACTTCCGCCAAGGCGCCCAGCGCCTCGATCGCGACAAAGCGCGTGATGCGTTGCGGACACGCCGCTGCCACCAGGCTACCGATACCGGCGCCCATCGAGTGCCCCAGCAACGCGAATTCATCCCAGCCGAGTGCATCGGCGCTGTCGAGCACCGCATTGACCGCGCCCGCGAATGAATAATCCGCGCCCGGCGGCAGATGCGCGGAACGGCCGTGGCCGGGCAGGTCGATCGCAACCAGGTCAACGTCATGCAGATGTTGCGACAGCGGCACGAAGCTCGCGGCATTGTCCAGCCAGCCGTGCAGGGCGAGGACGCGCGGTGCAATGCCAGATGGGCCGCCGGCTGCGGATCGCAGTGCGTGGATGCGGCCAAGTGGCGTATCGAGCGCGATGTCGTGCATCAGGAAACTCTCATGGCTGTCATAAACAAATCGTCATTCCCGCGAAGGCGGGAATCCAGGGACTTTGCCTCCAACAGCTGCAAATCGCTGGACTCCCGCCTTCGTGGTAATGACGAGTGAAAAAAAGGGATAGCCCAAAAAAAGTGCTTCGTAGCCTGGGTGGAGCGCAGCGATACCCGGGGGCTCTTCATTGGATCACCGTGGACCGCGCCTGCCCCGGGATGACGCGTGAGAGGTTTTAAGGCGCTCATGAGTTCCGGTCAGCGGCGCGTTGGGCGATCACGGCGAGCGTCTGCGCGTGGGCCGGCGCATCGTTCAAGCACGGGACATAGCGCAACTGCCCGCCGCTGCGCGCAAATCGCTCGCGCAGCATGATCGCCACTTCCTCCAGCGTCTCCAGGCAATCCACCGCGAATCCCGGACACACCACATCCATGCTCCTGATGCCGCGCGCAGCCAATGCATCCAGCGTTGCGTCCGTGGCCGGCCCGAGCCAGCGTTCGCGGCCGAAACGCGATTGGTAACTCAGCGTCCACGCGTCATCGGCCAGTCCGAGCGCCGCTGCGATCGCCGCCGCACTCGCTTGGCATTACCGCGGATACGGATCGCCGTTGTCGGCGAAGCGCTGCGGCAGGCCGTGGAACGAAAACAACAAGTGGCCGCCCTCGCCCTGCACGGCACGATGCGCGCGGATCGAATCGGCAATCGCGGCAACCCAGCCCTCGTCCACCGCGTACTCGTCGACCATCGTCACCTGCAACCCGTGATCGCACATCGCCAGGGCGTCGGCGACCGAGGCCGTGGTCGAGGTCGAGTATTGCGGGTACAGCGGCAGCACGATGACGCGCGCGGCGCCGGTGCCGCGCAATTGGGCCAGCGCGGTGGCGATCGACGGCGCGCCATAACGCATCGCGTAGCGCACTTGCCATGCGGGCAGGGCCTGCTGCGTCGCGTCCGTGAGCCGGCGGGTGAACACGGCCAGCGGCGAGCCTTCGCGCATCCAGACCTGTGCGTATTTACGCGCCACTTTCGGCGCGCGCAACGGCAGGATCACGAAGTGCAGCAGCGGGCACCACAGCCAGCGGGTCAGCGTGACCACGCGATGGTCGTGCAGGAATTCGGCCAGGAAACGACGCACCGCGGACGGTGTCGGCGCAGCGGGCGTGCCGAGGTTGACCAGCAGCAGGGCGGTGTCGCGGGAGGGTGGCATCGACGTTCGACGAGTGGGCGGCGCACCTTAGCATTGCGTCCGCGATGCGCGAACAGCTCAGACGCGATTCATGCCGCGACGACTAGCCTGAACCTGATTCAGCCATCGCAATGCGAGTGCGTTTTGTCGTCATTCCCGCGCAGGCGCAAGTGCTTTTCAACAGCGGAGCTGGTCAACCCATGCTCGCACACACACCGCAGCAATTTCATGGATCTGAAAATGCACGTGCATGGGTTCCGGCCTCGCGGGAATGACGAGCAAAGATGTCTGGCACTTCTCACCTTCACTGCTCATCACTGATTCCCCGGAGCCCACCATGCATCGTTTTCGCCGCTTGTCAGTGTTGTTGCTCGCCACCCTGTTCGCCACGCACGCCTTCGCCGGCACCCGCGAAGACGAACGCGCCCGCAACGCCTTGCGGGTGATGACCGACATCCAGGCGATCCCCGAGTCGGCCATCCCCGACAAGCTGCTCGACGAAGCCAAGGCCATCGCCGTCATCCCCGACACCATCAAGGCCGGCCTGATCATCGGCGGGCGACGCGGGCACGGGCTGTTGTCGATCAAGAATCCGGACGGCACCTGGTCCAACCCGACCTTCATCATCCTCACCGGCGGCAGCATCGGCCTGCAGGCCGGCGTGCAGTCGTCCGACGTGGTGCTGGTGTTCCGCAGCGAGCGCGGGCTGGATTCGATCGTCAATGGCAAGTTCACCCTCGGCGCCGATGCCGGCGTCGCCGCCGGCCCGCTCGGCCGCAACGCCTCCACCGCGACCGATGCCGAAATGAAGGCGGAAATCTGGTCGTGGTCGCGCGCGCGCGGACTGTTTGCCGGCGTGGCGCTCGACGGCGCGATGCTGGCGATCGACGATGCCGCCAACCAGTCGGTGTACGGCAACGGCACCACGCCGCGGATGATCTTCGAGGGCCGCATCGCGACCCCGGCGTCGAACGCCATCGTCGATTATCGCGACAGCCTGGAAGAAGCCACCGCGACCGCGCGGGGCCGTCGCGGCACCACGCAGGCGAGAACGACGGCGGCGGTGCGCACGGCTGCAGATCCCGCGCCGGCCGCTGCAACATCGCCCGTCGTCGAGCCCCAGCCGACACCGTTTGAGTCCGTGCAGCCGGGTGAAGTGCGTACCGAGGCGTTGCCGGCGACGCCGTAAGCGGACCCGGGAAGTCGCTTCTGCAAACACTCTTTCGATTCCCGATTCCCGATTCCCGATTCCCGATTCCCGATTCCCGATTCCCGAT
>JBBJNO010000018.1:0-16923 GCA_037720875.1 Luteimonas sp.
AGTCAGGCGTGACGAGCGGCCTGGCTCACCGGATTCACGTACACGAGACCCATCACGGCTCCGAAAATCAAATGCAGCGCCAACGTCATCATCGGCGTCATCAGACCCATCTTCATGCCGAAGAAACCTGCCCCAGCCATCGGCATGACCATGACCATGCCCATCACCACCAACCACGCGCCCGCGCCGAACAGCATCCCCTTTGCCAGCGAGCTGCGGCCCGGGATGACGCCGTAGGCGAGCGCGAACAGCAGTCCCCACATCGCGCCGATGCCGAAATGCACGACCCAGGCCAGGGCGGGGGATACGCCCATCTTCGGGGGCGACAGCCTCGTCCACGATACCGATGTGCCGGTCCGCGCCGGTCGGCGTAACCATTTGGCCGTCCCCGACGAATACTCCTGGTGTGAGGGACATTCGCAAGTCGCTGCGTGATACAGGCGACCCGCGATCACCTCGCGAACACCCCCAATCCTTCAGGAGATGCCACATGACTACCCGCACCCATACCCTTCCGGCCCTCGCACTGGCAGCCGCCCTCGGTTCCGTATTGGCCATGGCAGCACCTTCAGCCAAGGCCGGCGCCATGGCCGGCATGGAAAATTGCTACGGCGTCTCGCTTGCCGGCAAGAACGACTGCAAGGCCGGCCCCGGCACCACCTGCGCGGGCACCGCGAAGAAGGATTACCAGGCCAATGCATGGAAGAACGTCCCCGCCGGCACCTGCGTGAAGGCCAAGTCGAAGACCTCGCCGACCGGCCACGGCCAGTTGGTGGCCTTCACCGCAAAGCCTGTCAAGTCCAAAAAGCGTGCCAAGTCCTAAGTAACCGTTTGAGACGTCCGGGAGATATGTCGGTGAGCGTTTCCAATCACTCCCCCCCTGCCCCATCTCCCCCGGCCAACACCGGCCTGCCCCCCCGGGCCGGTGTTGGATTCAAGCCACAGCATTTCCAGGCGTTGATGGACGATCGGCGCCCGCCGGCGTTCGTCGAGGTCCACGCCGAGAACTACATGGGTGCTGGTGGACTGCCGCACGCCCAACTCACCCGCATCCGTGAGCGGATGCCCGTGTCACTACATGGTGTCGGCTTGTCGATCGGCGCGGAGTCCGCACCCGATTCCGCGCACCTGGATCGATTGGCGACGCTGATCGCGCGTTACCGCCCGGCGGCCTTTTCCGAGCACCTGGCGTGGTCGACGCACGACGGTCGATTCTTCAACGACCTGCTGCCACTGTGTTACGACGAAGCCACGCTGCGTCGCGTCTGCGACCACATCGATCGCATCCAGGAGCGCTTGGGCCTGCGCCTGCTGCTGGAGAATCCCAGCACCTATCTCGAATTCTCGGCCAGCACCTACAGCGAGCCGGCGTTCATCGCGGCGATTGTCCGCGCCACCGGTTGCGGCCTGCTGCTGGACGTGAACAACGTCTACGTGTCGTGCCAGAACAATGGTCACGATTGCCTGTCCTACTTCGATCAGCTGCCATTGGCCGCGGTCGAACAGATCCATTTGGCCGGCCATGCCCAAGATCAGGCCGAAAATCAGGCCGAAGACCAGGCCGAAGACGGCCACCGTTTGCTGATAGACAACCACGGCTCGCCGGTTGCCGCCGACGTCTGGGCGCTCTATGCCCATGTCCTGGGCACGACCGGCGCGGTCGCGACACTGATCGAATGGGACACCGACGTCCCGTCGTATGGGCGATTGCGCGAGGAAGCCAGACAGGCGGACAACGCGCTGAATCGCGTCGTTGTGGCGGCCAAGGGGTTGGCGGCGTGATCAAGGCCGCCTCCCTGGGTGAAATCGCCACCGCACTGTTGGCACCGGACCGGGCTGTCCCCGCGGGATTCAAGGCTGGTGGTCGCAGGGAGCGCGCACGCGGGTTCGCGGTCTACCGCAACAACGTCGTGGTCAGCCTGATCGACTCGTTGGCCGAGACATTTCCGGTGACCCAGGCGCTCGTTGGCGAGGATTTTTTTCGCGCCATGGCGCGCGCGCAGGTATTGGCGGACCCGCCGCGCTCGCCGGTGCTGATCGAGTATGCGCAGGCGTTTCCCGGGTTTGTCGCCGGGTTTGCCGCGGCGTCGGACGTTCCCTACCTGGCCGATGTGGCCCGGATCGAAGCGCATTGCGTCGCTGCCTATCACGCCGAAGATGCCGAACCCATCCCGCAAGCGCAGTACGTCGAACTGAGCGCGCGCCCCGACCGCCTCGCGTCGACGAGGATCACGCTGCACCCGGCTGGCCGATGGATGCGCTCGCGCTACGCGGCGCATGCCCTGTGGTCGGCGCACCAGGGCATCGAGGACATGGCGCAAGCCGAGGTGGGCGACATCGAGGTGGACCAGCCCGAGGACATCCTGGTGGTCCGCCCATCCCTGGCCGTGCAGGTAACGGTCCTGCCTCGCGGTGGGATCGCGTTTCTGGATGCTCTGCGCGACCGCTGCACGCTCGGCGAAGCCTTCGCCATCACCCAGTCCACGGACATCGATGCGGATCCGGGTTCCCTATTTTCGATCCTGATCCAGTACGGCCTTGTGGTCGGACTGGACGGCAACCTGGAGCACTGACGTGAACAGCATTCCACTGCAGATGGCAACCAACCGGCCCGGCTTCATGGCAATGGCCAGCCGGCAACTGATGCACTTGATCGACCTGATGGGCAGGATTCCGCACAGCTTCATCGCACTACTGGCACGGTTCTCGCTCGCGATGACGTTCTGGCTTTCCGGACAGACCAAGATCGAAGGCCTGGTGCTCGATCCGGTCGGCCTCAACGTCCAGTGGGGCATGCCGCACATTTCGGCCAGCGCGATTGAATTGTTCCGCAGTGAATATGCGCTGCCAATCGTGCCTCCGGAGCTTGCCGCGCATCTGGCGGCGACCGCCGAGCATGTGCTGCCCGTGTTGCTGCTCATTGGGCTGGCGTCGCGACTGTCGGCTCTGGCGTTGTTGATGATGACCCTGGTGATCCAGGTCTTCGTGTATCCAGATGCGTTCCCGACCCATGGCCTGTGGGCCGCGGTGATGCTCTACGTCATGGCGCGCGGACCGGGCGCGGTGTCGCTGGATCACCTCATCGCACGCCGCGCACGGCGATGAACCCGGTGGCGCACTTGGACTCCGAACCGGATGGTCGCATCATGGCCACCGTGCTTCCGTTCCCGGAGAGGCGGGTTTCCGCCCGGCCGATGTCACCGATGTCACCGAATTCGCCGATTGCCGATTACGCGCCGCAGCTCGCCAATGGACGGGACGACGGCGCTCTATGGGGCCGCCTGATGGAACAGGCGCAGCGCGGCGATCGGGTTGCCTACCATGCGCTGCTGAGTGGTATCACCCCGTATGTGCACAGCATCGCCCGACGCTATCTCGGTCACGACGACGATGCCGACGATGCGGTCCAGGACATTCTCATCGTGGTCAACGACATCCGCCATACCTTCGAGCCTGGCCGGCCATTCAAGCCCTGGCTGAGCACGATCGCCAGCCGGCGCTGCATCGACCTGCTGCGCCGCCGCACCCGACGGCTGCAGCACGAGATCGTGAGCGACGACGACTTTGCCTCGCACAGCGCGGGCGGCGACACACCCGAGCAGGCCGCCGCGCGGCTGCAGACGCGACACCTCGTGAGTGGCGCGGTGGACACCCTGCCCGCGCGCCAGCGTGACGCGATCCGCCTGCTGCACATGAACGAGCTGTCGCTCGGCGAAGCGGCCGACCGAAGCGGCCAGAGCGTGGGATCCCTCAAGGTCGCCTGCCATCGCGCGCTGAAGACGTTGCAAACCCGCCTTGGCGGCCAGGAATAACGCCATGATCGAACCCCTGGCATTGATCGACCAATTGGCGTCCCGCGCCACCCCGGTGCGGCCACTCGCCTCCCCGCTGAAGCGTGCCGCGCTATGGAGCCTTGCTGCGATCGCCCTGATCGCGTTGGTGACCGCCAGCTACGGCCTTCGTCCCGGCGTGCTGGCCGAACTGTCCGCGGCACCAAAAGCACTGGAGTGGCTCGCGAGCGTGCTGACCGGCCTGCTGGCGGCCTACGCCGCATTCCAGGTGAGTGTGCCCGGCCGCTCGCGCTCCTGGGCGTGGCTGCCGGTGCTGCCGATGCTGCTGTGGCTCGGCGGGTTCTGCTGGGGCTGTCTACGGGATTTCGCCACCCTGGGCGATACCGCGTTCGCCTATCAGTCCGGAAGCTGGGAGTGCGCCCGGGCCATCACCGCGATCAGCCTGCCGCTCGGATTCCTGCTGCTGATGATGGTGCGTCACGCCGGTGTCGTTCGCCCTGGCCCGACAGCACTGTTGGCGGCGCTAAGCGCGGCTGCCCTGTCGGCGGCAGGCGTCAGCCTGTTCCATGATGGAGAAAATACCTTGATGGTGCTGCTGTGGCACCTCGGGGCGGTGGTGGTGCTGTCGCTGGCGTGCTGGGCGGGCGGGCAGCGGTTGTTTGCATGGATTGGCCACGCCCGTAATTGAGGCCGTGCCAGTCACGACGCGTCGAGGCTGGCTAGCGGACGCTCGGCGGCGATTTGCCTGCGGGTGCATCGGTCAACAGCACGCGGGCGAGAGCCCGGGCGCGGTGCAGGCGTGATTTGGTCGCCGCGAGGTTCAATCCAAGCTGTTCCGCCGACTCGTTGAGGCTCAGGCCGTCGACGTCGCGCATCAGCAGGATCTCCCGGTAATGCGGCGGAAGCAACGCCAAGGCATGCCCGATGTCCAGTCGTAGCTCAAGCGGCTCCAGCGTCGCCACCGGCAGGATCGCGTCATCGATGTCCTGGTTGGTCAGCAGACGCCACCCGCGGCGCATGCGATTGCACTCGCGCTTCACGATCCGGAACAGCCAGGAGGCCAAGGCCTCCGCCTGCCGGAGATCCCCCAGGCGCCGGGAAACCAGGATCAGCGACTCCTGCACCGCGTCCTCGACGTCGTTCACGGCGCAGTGATACTCGGCATAGCGGCGCAGGTTCTGGCGCGAGCATGCCAATATCTGATTCAGGGCAGACGCATCGCCACGCCTCGCCGCGTCAAACACCGCGCGATCAACCGGAACCGTCATTGCCATTCACACATGGGAAACATTATTTCGCGACAGCGAATCCTTTTGTTTCGTTGCCGCCTCATTATCAATGAACCGAACGAACGCATCCGCCGCCGTCGATTCAAATGGAGTTGTCATGCCGAAAGTCGCCTTGCGCTGGATCGTTGCCATCCTACTGGTCTTGGCCGCCATCGTCCTGTGGCGCAGTGGGTTGCTCGCCGAGTTGAGCCTGGATGGCCTGAAGGCACGCCAGGATGCGCTGCAGGCATGGACCGGCAATCACCAATGGCTGGCTGCAGGCGCGTTCTTCGCCGTGTATGTGGTGGCGACGGGGCTTTCCCTGCCAGGCGCCGCGATCCTGACCTTGGCGGCGGGCGCGGTGTTCGGCCTGCTCGAGGGCACCGTGCTGGTGTCGTTCGCCAGCTCCATCGGCGCCACGCTCGCTTTCCTCGCCTCGCGTTTCGTGTTGCGCGATGCCTTGCAGGCCAGGTACAAGGAGCGCCTCGCGCGCTTCGATGAGGGCATCGCCCGCGACGGTGCGTTCTATCTTTTCTCGTTGCGCCTGGTGCCGGTCGTGCCGTTCTTCCTGGTCAACCTGCTCGCCGGACTCACCGCGCTCAAGACCCGCCAGTTCTATCTCGTCAGCCAGGCCGGCATGCTGCCCGGCACGATTGCCTATGTCTATGCCGGCACCCAGCTGGCACGCATCCAGTCGCCGTCGGACGTGCTGTCGCCGTCGCTGATCGGCGCCTTCGCCTTGCTCGGTTTGCTGCCGCTGCTGATGCGCTGGATCATGCGATTCCTCGCATCCAGGCGCATATACCGAGGCCACATTCGTCCTCGGCGCTTCGACTACAACCTGATCGTGATCGGTGCCGGATCAGCCGGGCTGGTCTCGTCCTATATCGCCGCGACGGTCAAGGCCAAGGTGGCGCTGGTCGAGCGCCACCGCATGGGCGGCGATTGCCTGAACACCGGCTGCGTGCCGTCGAAGGCATTAATCCGCAGTGCGCGGCTGGTCGCCGATGCGCGCGATGCGCCGCGCTACGGGATCGCGCGCATGGACGCGACGGTCGACTTCGCCCAGGTCATGGAGCGCGTGCAGGCGGTAATCAGCAAGGTGGAGCCGCATGACTCGGTGGATCGCTACCGCAGCCTCGGCGTCGACGTGATCAAGGGCGAGGCACGGATCGTGTCGCCCTGGGAGGTCATGGTCGACGGAAAACGCATCAGCGCGCGCAGCCTGATCATCGCGACCGGTGCAAAACCGCTGGTTCCCGCCATTGGCGGGATCCAGTCCGTCGCCTACCTGACCTCGGACAACCTGTGGCAACTCCGTGAATTGCCACAGCGCCTGGTCGTGCTTGGCGGTGGACCGATCGGCTGCGAGCTCAGCCAGGCATTCGCGCGCCTTGGCAGCCACGTCACCCAGGTCGAAATGGGACCCCGGCTGCTGCCCCGGGAAGATGCCGATGCAGCCACCGAGGTTTCGGCGCGGTTCCTGGAGGAAGGCGTCGACGTGCGGACCTCATGCAAGGCATTGCGGGTTGAGGCCGATGGCAACGGTGGTGGACGACTGGTCTGCGAGCGCGACGGCAAGGAAATCGAGTTTGCATTCGATCGTCTGCTGCTGGCGCTGGGCAGGAAGCCCAATACCGAGGGCTTCGGCCTTGAGGAGCTCGGGGTCACGCTCAGCGAGCGCGGCACGGTTGGTGTCGACGCCCTGATGCGCACCAATTTCCCCAACATCCTGGTCGCCGGCGACGTTGCCGGGCCGTACCAGTTCACCCACGTCGCCGCACACCAGGCGTGGTACGCCGCCGTCAATGCCCTGCTGGCGCCGTTCTGGAGCTTCAGCGCCGACTATCGGGTGATTCCATGGGCGACCTTCACCGACCCCGAGGTCGCCAGGGTCGGGCTGTCCGAGGATGAAGCAAAGGCGCAGGGCATCGCGGTCGAAGTCACCCGATATGGGCTGGATGACCTCGATCGTGCGATCGCGGATTCGGCCGATCGTGGCTTCGTCAAGGTGCTCACCGCGCCAGGCAAGGACAAGATCCTCGGTGCCACGATCGTCGGCGAACACGCCGCCGACCTGCTGGCCGAATTCGTGCTGGCGATGAAGCACGGCATCGGTCTCAACAAATTGCTGGGCACGATCCACATCTACCCGACGATGAGCGAAGCCAACAAATACGTCGCCGGCGTATGGAAGCGCGCGCACGCGCCCGAGCGCCTGCTGCGCATCGCGGGCCGGTTCTTCGACTGGCGCAGGCGCTGACCGATGCGCACCTTGATGCTCGCCTGCACCCTGCTCCTGTGCGCCATCGTCGGCGCCGGCACGGCGCACGCTGCCTCGTTCGACCGCGCCCATGGCGACTGGGCGGCACTGCTCGCGCGCCATGTCCACTGGAACGCCGCAGGCACCACGACCACCGTCGACTATGCCGGATTCGTGCGCGACCGCGAACGCCTCGATCGCTATCTTGCCAGCCTGCGTTCCATACCGGCCGGTGATTTCCGGCGCTGGCCGAAGGCCGACCGCGATGCGTTCCTGATCAACGCCTACAACGCGGCGACGGTCCAACTGGTACTCACCCGCTACCCGCGACTGCAGTCGATCAAGGAACTGGGCGGCCTGCTGAGTTCTCCGTGGAAGAAGTCGTTCGTCGAACTGCTCGGCAAGCGCCGCAGCCTGGACGACATCGAGCACGGACTGCTGCGCGGCGCGGCGGATTACCGCGACCCCCGTGTCCACTTTGCGGTGAACTGCGCCTCGATCGGTTGCCCGGCCTTGCGGCCCGAGGCCTACACCGGGGCGAAACTGGACGTGCAACTCGACGACCAGACCCGCCGGTTCCTGCGTGATCGCAGCAGAAACCGCCATGACGCATCAGCCAAGGTGATGCGTGTCTCTGGAATCTTCGACTGGTATGGCGACGACTTCAGCGCCCATTCGGGCGGGATTGCCGTCTTTCTCGCCCGCTACCCGGCCGAGCTCGGGATCGATCCGGGCACGGCGCAACGCCTGCGTCAGGGACGCATCCCGGTGCAATTCCTCGACTACGACTGGTCGTTGAACCAGAAACGTCCATGACTACGCGCTGGGCCGATTGCCATCGTTCGTTCCAGGCGATCCCGCTCTGGGTTCGTGTCTGGGTGCTGGCCGTGCTGATCCCGGTCAACGCATCGACGTTCTGGTTTCTCGACTCCAGGATCGGCCAGGCGGGAGCCGCCGCGGCCGTGTTGGTCGTCGCCGCCAACGTGCCGATCATGCTGCTCGAGCGCGGCGTGTCACGGCTGATGGCCCTGCCCCATCTTGTCGCCTGGATTCCATTGCTGGCCTGGCTGGCGGCGCTGTTGGCGTTCGATGCAACGTTGACCGTCAGCGAAACCCGCCTGGCGATGATGCTCGCGGTGGTCAACGGCATTTCGCTGGTGTTCGACACCATCGACAGCGTCCGCTGGCTGTGCGGCCAGCGCGACGTGGCTTGCGGGCCAGCGGCCGCAACCCGGCGCGGTGAGGCGCAATGACGCTCCTGCCTGCCCGTTGCCGCCGCGATCGCCCAGGCGCCCCGCCTTCTTCTGTACTCACGATACGAGAACCGCAATGAACCCGAACTCCGTTCAAGACGACGTCCGCCGCTACTACGGCGAGGTCCTGCAGTCGAGCAACGATCTCAAGACCGGCGCCTGCTGCCCGACCGAAGCGATGCCCGAGCACCTGCGGCCACTGCTCGCGGACCTGCACCCGGAGGTCAAGGATCGCTTCTACGGCTGCGGTTCACCGTTGCCGCCGGCGCTGGAGGGCGCCACCGTGCTCGACCTGGGCTGCGGTACCGGGCGGGATGTGTACCTGCTGTCGAGGCTGGTCGGGGAGCAAGGCAAGGTCATTGGCATCGACATGACTCCGGAACAGCTCGAGGTCGCCTCGCGCCATCAGGCGTGGCATGCCGATCGCTACGGTCACGCCCGCTCCAACGTGACGCTGCTCAACGGCCTGATCGAGGATCTGGCGACCTGCGGGATCGCCGATGCCAGCGTGGATGTCGTGGTGTCCAACTGCGTGCTCAATCTCTCTGCCGAGAAGGAACGCGTATTCGCAGAAATCTTCCGGGTGCTGAAGCCTGGCGGTGAGTTGTACTTCTCCGACGTCTTCGCCGACCGCCGTATTCCGCCCGCGTTGCGCACCGATCCCGTGCTGCTGGGTGAGTGCCTGGGTGGCGCGCTGTACACGGAGGATTTCCGCCGCCTGATGCAACGCGTCGGGTGTGCCGACGTGCGGACGGTCAGCCAGTCGCCGATCCCGTTGTTCGACCCCGGCATCGAAGCCAAGGTCGGCATGGTGGCATTCACCTCCATCACCGTGCGGGCGTTCCGCCTGCAATTGGAGGACCGCTGCGAGGACTACGGCCAGGTTGCGACCTATCGCGGCACGATCGATCAGCACCCGCACGCATTCGTCCTCGACGACCATCACCGCTTCGAGACGGGACGGCCGATGCTGGTGTGCGGCAACACCTTCGACATGCTCGCGCGGTCGCGCTACGCCCGCTACTTCGATTTTGCCGGCGACACCCACGTGCACTTCGGGCTGTTCGACTGTGCCGCCCCGGCCGCCCGGGCGGCATCCGGCACGCCCGGCGCGTGCTGCTGAGTGCCATGAAACCCAGCCTCGCCATTGTCATTCCTGTCGGCCCGGGCGAGACCGCCTGGCGCGGGCTGCTACCGCAGCTCGACGCAGCGGGTGCTTTGGAGATCGCGCTCGTCCTGCCGGCCGGAGAACTGGAGGATCCATCTGGCCTGTCAAGCAATGTCACGGTCGTACGTGCATGCGCCGGCCGCGCCGCGCAACTCAACGCCGGCGCTGCGGCCAGTGGCGCGGACTGGCTGTGGTTCGTGCATGCCGATTGCCGCGTCGACGCCAGGACCCTGGCCGCAGCCACCGGGTTCATCACGGCCGACGCCGCGGCGATCGGCTATTTCGACCTACGGTTTCTCGATGATGGCCCGCGCCTGACGGCGCTGAACACCCTTGGCGCGAACCTTCGCAGCCGCTGGCTCGGCCTGCCGTTCGGCGACCAGGGACTGCTGATGTCGCGTCGCGTGTTTCAGGCGCTGGGCGGTTTCGATCAGCGGCTGCCCGGTGGCGAGGATCACGCCTTGACGTGGACCGCGCGCAAGGCCGGGATACCGCTGCGCCGCCTCGCCGCGCCGATCTACACCAGCGCCCGCAAGTACGCGCAGCGCGGCTGGTGGCGAACGACCTTGCGCCACCTCCTGTTGACCTGGCAGCAGGCGTGGCAATTCTCACGCCCTAGGGAACCCCGATGACCTGCGGCGTCGGCATTTTCGTCAAGACCCCGAACCTGTCACCGGTCAAGACCCGGCTCTGGCCGGCCTTGGGTCGGCGCTGCGCGGAATCGCTGTACCTGATCTCCGCCGAGGCGGTCGCGTCGGTCGCCGAAGAGGCGCGGCGGCGAGTGGGCCTCACGCCGTACTGGGCCGTTGCCGAGGCGTCGGCGCTGGATGGCGACGCGTGGCTCGACCTGCCTCATGTCCGGCAGGGTACGGGCTGTCTTGGCGAGCGCATGGGGCACGTCTACCGGACCCTGCGACAGCGCCACCGCGGTGCAATCCTGATTGGCGCCGATGCCCCGCAAATCGTCCCGGAAGCCCTTGAGCGCGCCGCGCAATGGCTTGCGTCGATCGAATCCAGGCTGGTCATCGGGCGCGCACTGGACGGTGGATTCTGGCTGTTCGGTGGCAATATCGACCTGCCGGAGCGCGCCTGGACCAACCCGCAGTACAGCTCGGCCGACACCGCCGCCCAGTTCGTCCGGGCGATGGGCGGAGCCGGCCGCTGGCTGGAGCTGGAAACGCTCGCCGATATCGATACGGCGGCCGACCTGCCCGGTGCGCATGCGCATCTGTCCGGACTGGCGGCACCTACCGTCGCCCAGGTCAGGGTGCGCGACTGGCTCGGACAACTGACCGCAATGCAGGAGCAGGAGCCATGAGCCCGGACTGGCAGGATGACGCGGGCGTGGTGCGGCTGGTGGTCGTGGCGAGCCTGTTGGCCGCGCTGCTGGGATGGCAGCGGATGCGGCCAAGACGCGGCGACGCGGACCCGCGCCGGGGGCTGCGCAATATCGGCCTCATGGCGATCGCGTCGATCGCCGTGCGGTTGTTGATCCCGCTGTCGGCGGTGGCCTTCGCGGCGATGATCCAGGCGCGCTCGATCGGATTGTTTCAGCAGTGGTCACTGCCCTTGGCCGCCGCGATCCCGGTCGGCATCGTGTTGCTGGACATGGCGATCTACTGGCAGCACCGCTGGTTCCACCAGATCCCGCTGCTGTGGCGCATCCACCGCGTCCACCACACCGACACCGGCTTCGACACGACGCTGGGGCTTCGCTTTCATCCGGCGGAAATCGTCCTGTCGTTGCTGTTCAAATTCGCCGTGATCGCGGTGCTGGGCCTGTCGCCGGGCATCGTGTTCATCTACGAGATCCTGCTGACCGGGTTCGCGTTGTGGACGCATGCCGACGTTGCGCTCTCGCCGGCTTGCGACCGCCGTCTGCGCCGCCTGCTGGTCACGCCGGACTGGCACCGCGTGCACCACTCCGTGCACCGCGACGAAACGGACAGCAACTACGCCAACATCCTGAGCGTCTGGGACCGCCTGTTCCGCAGTCATGTGGCGCAGCCCCGCGACGGCCATGCCGACATGCGCATCGGCCTGCCGAGCTTCCGCGAACCTCAGTCCCAGACGCTTCCGGCGCTGCTGCTACAGCCGCTACTGGGCGAACCCCGCGCCCCATCCACGGACATACGACCCCATGCATGACACCTGGCCTCTGCTCAAGAACAGCGACTTTCCCGCGATCGAACGCGGCAATGTGACGACGCTGCAACTCAACCTCGGCTATCGCTGCAACCTCAGTTGCATCCATTGCCACGTCAATGCCGGCCCGAAACGCACCGAGCGCATGGACGAGGAAACCATGCACCTGGCATTGCGCGTGGCCACGCACCTGCGCGTCGACACGCTGGACCTGACCGGTGGGTCGCCGGAGATGAATCCGCAGTTCCGCTGGCTGGTTGCCGAGGCGAGGCGCCGTGGCCTGCAGGTCATGGACCGCCTCAATCCAACGATCATGGAAGAACCCGGCTACGAATGGGTTGGCGAGTTCCTCGCAGAGCACGCCGTCGAAGCGGTGGCTTCATTGCCGTGCTACGGCCAGGAGAACGTCGACCAGCAACGCGGCAACGGCGTGTTCGAGTCCTCGATCCGCGCCCTCAAGCGCCTGAACGCGCTTGGCTACGGACAGCCCGGCGGCCATCTGACGTTGAACCTGGTCTACAACCCCAACGGCGCCTTTCTGCCGCCCGACCAGGCACGCCTGGAGGCGGATTATCGCCTTCTGCTATGGGACAACTTCGGCATCGTGTTCAACCACCTCTATGCGCTGGCCAACATGCCGATCCAGCGCTTCGGATCGTGGCTGCTGTCGAAAGGCCAATTCGCAAGCTACATGGGGACGCTGAAAGCCGCGCATGACGACGAGAACCTGGCAGGCGTGATGTGCCGCTCCACGATCAGTGTCGGCTATGACGGCTATCTCTACGACTGCGACTTCAACCAGATGCTGAAGCTGCCGCTCGGCGGCAGGGAGCAGCCGACGCACCTGCGCGACCTGCTGGGCAGCGCGCCTCCACGCCGGATCGGCGTCGCCGGCCATTGCTACGGCTGCACTGCGGGTCAGGGCTCGAGCTGTGGTGGTGCGCTGTCATGACGATCCTGGCGATAACCCCGGCGATTGGCCGGCCTGCTGCCGCGATGATGCAGACCGCATGATCCCGGCGCTGCCCCGTCACCGGGATCTGTCCCGACGTCAGCGCGAGATGATCGCGGTCGTGGTGTCGCGCGAGAACCGTTGCGACTACTGCGTCACGCACCACCTGGAGGCTCTGTCGCGCTATGTCGATGACGCCACCGTGCTTGACGCCGTGTCCACCGACTACCGGACGATCGACCTGCCCGAGGCCGATCGCGCCCTGCTCGACTACGCCGCCAAGCTGACCCGCGATCCATCGTCGAGCAGCGCGGCCGACATCGCGGCCTTGCGCAGCGCGGCTTTGCGCAGCGCGGGCATCGCCGAGGCCGACATCCTGCTCGCCAACCTGGTCATCGACTATTTCAACTTCGTCAACCGGATCGCCCTGGGACTGGGCGTCGCCTCGTCTGCGGCCGAAGTCGCGGGCTACAGCGTCTAGGTTCTGGCCATGCACCTGCTGAGCACCCCGCTATCGATGATCGGAGCCGCGCTTGCGCGGTACCTGACCCGGCGCGTGCATGTCCATGGCGCCGCCCCCGCCACGCCGCTCGAGGTACTCGTGCGCACGCTGCGACCGGGGGATGTGCTGCTGGTCGAGGGACACAGCCGCGTCAGCACGGCGATCAAGTACCTGACGCAGTCGACGTGGTCGCATGCGGCCTTGTATGTGGGCGATCAACTGGCCGAACTGGGCGGAAATCCCCAACATTGCTTCGTCGAGGCGGACATCGTCGAGGGCGTGCGCAGCGTCGGTCCCGCGGAATTCGCCGGCTATCACACGCGTATCTGCCGGCCAGTCGGGCTGGACGACGACGCGTGCCGGCGGATCACGCGCTATGTGATCGATCGAATCGGCTTGCACTACGACCTCCGCAACGTCTTCGATCTGGCGCGCTACCTGCTGCCCACGCCTCCGGTGCCCAGCGCGATGCGACGACGCATGCTGGCGTTTGGCAGCGGCGACCCGACCCGGGCCATCTGCTCGACGCTGATTGCGCAGGCGTTCCAGTCGGTGCGCTACCCGATCCTTCCGGTCGTATTGCAGCGCGATGCGGCCACCGCGCCGGGCCCCGGATACGTTGCCGAAGCCCTGCACATCCGCCATCACAGCCTTTTCGCACCGCGCGACTTCGACGTTTCGCTGTACTTCGCGATCATCAAGCCACTGCTCACAGCGGACTTCGACTACCGGTCACTGCAATGGGACGCCCTGCCGGGCACGGCGACGCACGCAAGCGGCCACGACGTCCACCCATCGGGAATCTCGCCTTGAACCACTCGCCAATCAACGTGCTGTACGTGTGCACCCACCATGTCATGGTCTCGCATTGAGGCCGACAGGTCGTCAACAGCACTGCTGCGCGGCGGGTTCGGCCGCGAATCCTTTTGCCCCTCGGCCGCCTCCCAATTGGTGCGGATATGGGCATCCGCCCGATATGCCGGCAATGGTCATGGACTGCCATCAGCCATCAGCGCAAAGCCGTCATTCCACAAGCTCGGCAGCTGCTTGCTGCCTGAAACAACCGCTCAACGAGGAAAATCATTCATGAAGGCACGGCAACGGTTCAAACAGGCCCTCGCGGCCATCGCGCTGTTCGGCATCGCCGGCGCGGCACTCGCGTCGAAGGACCGGCTGGTGGTCACCGGTTCAAGCACGGTGGCGCCGCTCGTCCTGGAAATCGCCAAACGCTTCGAAAAACAGAATCCCGGCGTGCGGATCGACGTGCAATCCGGCGGTTCCTCGCGTGGCGTGGCCGATGCCCGCTCGGGGTTGGCGGATATCGGCATGGTGTCGCGCGCCCTCAATCCTGAAGAAAACGACCTCAAGGCGACCACCATCGCCATGGACGGGGTCGGCATCATCGTGCATCGCGACAATCCATTGGCGACGCTGACCGATGCGCAGATCAAGGCGATCTACACCGGCCGGATCAGCAACTGGAAATCGGTCGGTGGCAAGGACCGACGTATCACCGTGGTGAACAAGGCGGAAGGCCGTTCGACGCTGGAGCTGTTCCTGCATCACTTCGCGCTGAAGAACAGCGCGATCAAGGCCCAGGTGGTCATCGGCGACAACCAGCAGGGCATCAAGACCGTGGCGGGCAATCCGGGGGCCATCGGCTATGTCTCCATCGGCAGCGCCGAATTCGAGGCGGCGCAGGGTACGCCGATCAAGCTACTGCCGATGGCATCGGTGGCGGCCACCGTGGCCAACGTGCGCAACAAGCGCTTCCCGCTTTCGCGCCCGCTCAACCTGGTGACCAAGGGCGCGCCATCCGGGCTGGCCAAGCGCTTCATCGATTTTGCACGCTCCGGGAAAGTCAATGATCTGGTCGAAGCCCAGTTCTTTGTCCCGCTGGCACGCTGACCGCTGGCTGGCGCCATCGCTGGGGCTGCTGGCAACGGCCGCTGCGTTGATCCTGCTGCTGGTGCTGGCATTCCTAATGCGCGAAGCGTGGCCGGTACTCAATGGCGCCGGCTGGAGCCGCCTGTTTACCGACGAGAGCTGGTATCCGCTCGAAGGTCACTTCGGCCTGTCGCCGATGCTGTGGGCGACCCTGGCTGCAGCGGCTGGCGCGGTGCTGCTGGCCGCGCCGATCGGCTTGGCGTGCGCGATCTTCACCCATTTCTTCGCGCCGCCGCGGTTGGCAAAACCATTTCGCCTGATGCTGGCCCTGCTCGCTGGCATCCCCTCGGTGGTATACGGCCTGTGGGGGCTGACCGTGCTGGTGCCGTTGATCGCGCGCTGGCAACCACCGGGCGCGAGCCTGCTCGCCGCCATCGTGATACTCACCTTGATGATCGTGCCCACGGTGGCGCTCACCAGCCTGTCCGCGCTGCAGGCCGTGCCGCCCTCGTTGCTGCACGGTGCCGCCGCGCTTGGACTTGGCCGCAAGGGCATCATCCTGGGTGTGGCCGTGCCGGCGGCACGCGTCGGCATCCTCGGCGGCGTCCTGCTGGCCGTCGCCCGCGCGCTCGGCGAGACCATGGCGGTGCTGATGGTGGCCGGCAACGTGGTGCAGAATCCCACCGGTCTGTTCGAACCGGTGCGGGTGCTGACGGCAAATATCGCCCTCGAAATGGCCTATGCCACCGGCGACCACCGCGCCGGGCTGTTTGCCTCCGGCCTGCTGCTGACCCTGATGGTGCTGGTCCTGGCATGGCTGGGGGCGCGGATTGCGGGGCGGGCACGACATGCGTAGCCAGGCCATGGACCACCTGTTCACCGTGTCCATCTGGAGTGCCGCGCTGCTGGTGGCATCGGCGTTCGCGTGGTTGCTGGGTGACATGGTCTGGCAAGGCACGGCCGATCTTTCCTGGTCGTTCCTGGTATCGGAACCGACCAATGCCGGCCGCGCGGGCGGGATCGCACCGATCCTGGTCTCGACGCTGCTGATCCTGGTGGTGGCGTTGGCGGCGGCGGTTCCGCTCGGGCTGGCGGCGGCGGTGTGGCTGGCCGAATACACCCGACGCGGTGGCGCCCGGGCTCACGGCATCGGCTTGAGCCTGGATGTGTTGGCGGGGGTGCCCTCCATCGTCTTCGGGCTGTTCGGCAACGCCTTTTTCAGCGTGTTCCTGGGACTGGGTTTCTCGATCCTCTCGGGCGGGTTGACGTTGGCCTGCATGATCCTGCCGATCTTCATCCGCACCAGCGAGGTCGGTCTGACCGCCGTCAGCAACGACTGGCGGCATGGCGCCGCGGCGCTGGGCATGTCGCGCGCGACCGCGCTGAGGCACATCCTGCTGCCGGCGGCGGCACCGGCGATCGCCACCGGGCTCATGCTTGGCATCGGCCGCGCCACGGCAGAGACCGCGGCATTGATATTCACCAGCGGCTATGTTGACCGGATGCCGGAATCGTTGAACGATTCCGGCCGCGCGCTGGCCGTGCATATCTATGATCTATCGATGAACGTCAGCGGCGGCGACGGCGCGGCCTATGCCTCGGCCATCGTGCTGATTGTGCTGATCGTGGTCATCAACATCGCCGCCCTCGCCCTTACCGACCGCTGGTTGACCAGCAGGATCACTGCACAATGA